>DASWMZ010000110.1:0-59637 GCA_036399495.1 Pedobacter sp. | reverse complement strand
GGTAGCTCCATACTCCTGGCTTAAGGCCTGAAGCCTGGTCTTTTTATCCTGGCTTATGCTAAATTCGATTGTTGAACCTTTATAGCCTTGAACTGCCGGACGGCTAAAGTCTGTAGGTAGTTCTAATGGTGTTATTCCATCCAACCTTTCTTTCCAGTAAGCTATTTTCTTCTCTAAAATTTCTCCTTCAAGATAGGAGCGCTGCCAGATAGCATAATCTGCATATTGTACTCCAAGCTCTGGTAACATTGCTTCCCGCGATTCAGCAAATGACTGATAAAGTTTTACTACCTCTTTAACCAGAATGGAGGTCGACCAGCCATCAAACGATATATGATGGACGGTTACTACAAGCAAGGATTCTTCTGCTCCAAGGGTAACTAGTTCTGCCCGCAGAGAATAATCTTTCGAAAGATCAAAGGGTTGTTGGATTAAGTATTCTACATACTCTTTGACAGCTGCGCTATCCGCGCCACGCTTATCTGTGGTTTGTAATTTCCAGGAACCCGGTTCTAATACCCACTGATAGCCTTGGCCGTCTTTTTCGTAAATAACGGTTCTCAGTGTTTCATGACGGTTCACTACCTTCTGCAAAGCTAACTCCAGTGCTCCGGCATTTAAATCACCTTTGAAACTTAACACAACAGGTATATGGTACTGCGTGCTTCCTTCTAACTGATTAATAAACCATAAACGTTCTTGCCCGAAAGACAAGGGAATAAACTCTGGACGCTCTGATTTGCTGATAGCCGGAAGCAACAAGACCCCGCTCTTACTCTCAAGATGTGAGGAAAGCTCTGAAATAGTAGGATGAAGGAAAAGATCTTTAACAGCGATGTCCACATCGAGCTCCCTGCGAACCATTGAAATAACCCGCATAGCAAGTAGTGAATGTCCGCCGAGCTCGAAGAAGTTATCAGTAACTCCGACTTGCTGTACTTCCAGTAATTCCTTCCAAATCTCGGCAAGCTTTTGCTCTGTGAAATTTGATGGCGCGGTATAACCAGAAGTGGAGGCCTCCGAAAAGTCCGGATCTGGTAACGCTCTTCGATCGACCTTCCCGTTAGGAGTTAAGGGTAAGCTTTCCAATTCAACCCATAACGTAGGCACCATATAATCTGGAAGAATACTGCGTAGATGCGATTGAATTTCTTCCTTATCGAATCTGTCCGCGGACACGACATAAGCTATAAGGCGCTTATTAGCATTTTTATCTTCCTTAACTGCAACTACGGCCTGGTTAACAAGGTTACTCTTAAGAATGACAGTCTCGATTTCACCCAGCTCGATACGATAACCTCTAATCTTTACTTGATCGTCTATACGGCCTAAGCATTCTAATTCTCCATTTGGAAGCCAACGCCCCAAATCTCCGGTTTTGTAAATGCGGCCGTCTCCGTCGGTTAAAGGATTTGAAACGAATTTAAGTGATGTTAACTCGGGTTGATTTAAATAGCCGCGGGCGAGGCCAACTCCAGCGATACAGATTTCACCTGGTACTCCCACTGGACTCAGGTTTTGCGAGCTATCAATAATATATACTTGCGTATTCCAAATCGGTTTTCCGATTGCCACTTTTTCACTCGCGGATAACTTTTTAATAGTTGACCAAATTGTTGTCTCAGTGGGGCCGTATACGTTATAAACCTCGCCGATTGCGGTTAGCGAATCTTTAATTGTTTCCTTTATCGCTTCGCCCCCGATCAAAATTTTAATATCCTCCTGGTTCTCCCATCCGGTATCTAATAATAGTTGCCAGGTCGAAGGAGTGGCCTGCATGTGAGTAGGCCGGAAATGGGAAATACTTTTCGCCAAACTAAAGCCATCAACAGTTACCTCGCGAGGCAAAATAATTACTCTTCCCCCAGTTATTAAGGGCACGAACAGCTCGAGGTAGCAGATGTCAAAGCTATATGTAGTTACCGACAGAAAAGTAGACGCGGCGTTGAAACTAACGTTATTTGCAATACTTTCTAACAGGTTAATAACACTGGTATGCTCAATCATCACACCTTTTGGTTTACCCGTTGAGCCAGACGTATAAATTACATAAGCAAGCTGATTTGGACGATTCGCTTTTGCAAGGTTGATGGCAGGCCGCTGCCCTATTACATTCCTATCAGAGCCATCTACGATAATAATTTTTATGTCCGATTTATCTTGAATAACAGATCTGCTTTGTAAACTGCTGATGACCAAAGAAGCGCCGCTATCCTCAAGCATATAGGTAATCCTATCTAAAGGATATTCGGGGTCAACGGGAATAAATGCAGCTCCGGTTTTCAAAACAGCCAATATGCTAATAAGCATCTGCGATCCGCGTTCTAAACAGATCGGAATTAGCATTTCGCTTTTGACGCCTAATTCTAACAGGTAATTCGCAAGGTGGTTAGCCCGCTCATTCAATTCGAGATAGGTTATTTGCTCCTGCTCGAAAATTACTGCGAGAGACTCAGGACTTTCAGTTACCTTCCTTTCAATTAAGTCTACGATGGTAACATCATTCGAATAGGTTACATGCGTGTTATTGAATTCATGCAAGAGCTGAGAATATTCATGCTCGGCAAGCATCGACAATGACCCAATCTTTTCATTGGGATTATCAACGACAGACCTCAACAGGTTTTTAAAGTGGGATGCCAGGTTTGCAATCGTTTCCTCTTTATAAATATCCGTGTTAAAAATTATCAAGCCTTCCAGACCGTTGATAGTTTCTGTAAGAAACAACTGTATGTCTAGCATAGCAGTCGTAAAAGATAGATTTTCGGGGCTCAATACCACCTCTCCCAAACGAAGCTCGGGAATCTCCGGTGTATTACGGAGAATTAGCATCACCTGGAACAAGGGGTTTATATTTATTACTCTCTCTTTAATAACAGCCTCTACAACCTTTTCAAATGGAACCTCCTGGTTATCATAAGCCTCAAGCGTGGTCGATTTTACAGCTTGCAACAACTCGTTAAATGGAGTTTCCGGGGTGACATTATTACGAAGAGCAAGCGTATTAACAAAAAATCCAATTAAATTCTCTACATCTTGTTGTAACCTTCCGGCAATTGGCGTTCCTACACATATATCTTGTTGCCCGCTATACTTTTGAATCAAAATATTGAAAGACGCCATTAACGTCATAAATAAAGTTGCACCTTCTTTATGGCTAAGATTTGACAACTTCTGAGCTAAATCGCTTTCAATATTAAATTCGTAGGAAGCCCCTTGGTTACTCTGTACTGCAGGACGAGAGTAATCAGTAGGCAATTGTAATGTTGCTGTACCTTCTAATTTTTGCTTCCAGTAATCAAGCTTTTTCTCGAGAACATCCTTTTGAAAATGCTTACGTTGCCAAATCGAAAAGTCTGCATATTGTATAGGTAAGACAGGAAGAACGGCAGGCCGTTGTTCTTCATAAGAATTATAAAGTTCTACAAGTTCTTTTACCAATAGAGCTCTGGACCAACCATCAGAGACGATATGGTGAAGCGTAACAATTAATATAAAGTCGTCCTTTAATTCGATTAAATGAACGCGTATCATATCATCTTTCGAGAGGTCGAAAGGTTTCTGAATAACCTCATTTATATACTCATATAAACTACGGTCATTGTCAACAAATTGTGCGCCTTGAACGACATTCAACTTCCAATCTTCAACTTGCTTAATGAATTGGTAAGGATTGCCATCGTTTTCTAATATTACGGTCCTTAGGGCTTCATGCCGTTGAATTATCTGATGAAATGCATGGTTCAAAGCCCCAATATTGAGATTTCCGGTGAACCGTAATACAGCAGGCACATGGTATTGGACACTTCCTTCAAAACGATCTATAAACCATAAACGCTCCTGACCAAAAGAGAGCGGAATATAGTCCGGACGCAAGCCAGTTTCAATTGTCGGCAGCAAGCTAGCTTTGCTTTGCTCGCTAATTTTGGAGGCCATAGCAGCTATGGTAGGGTGATCGAAAACGTCACCGATTGACATTTCGATTTTTAACCGCTTACGAACAGACGAAACTAACCGCACAGCCAGGAGTGAATGTCCTCCTAACTCAAAAAAATCATCATTGATCCCAATTTGATCTTCTTCAAGTACATCCTGCCATATTTCAGCAAGCTGCTCTTCGATTTCATTTCCCGGCGCAACATAACCACCGGTTAATAGTTCCGTTGTATCCGGATCAGGCAATGCTTTCCTGTCGACTTTACCATTTGCAGTAAGTGGTAATTGCTCCAATTCGATCCAAGCCGAAGGAATCATATATTCAGGCAGTACCCCCTTGAGATCGTTTATAAGCTCTTCCTTATCAAATCGCTCAGCGGGAACGATATAGGCTACAAGTCGCTTATTATCTTGTTTATCGTCTTTCGCCAACACAACCGCCTGACTTACCAATTCATTTTGCTGTAAAAGACTTTCAATCTCACCAATCTCTATTCGGTAACCACGAATTTTAATCTGATCATCCGCGCGGCCAATAAATAAGATATTACCATCATCCAGAACTTTTACCAAATCGCCTGTAGCGTAAATCAGCGAGTTTCCGGACTTATCAAAGGGATTTTGAATAAATTTTTGTTTCGTTAAATCACTGTTATTCCAGTACCCGCGGGAAATTCCATCTCCGGTAATATATAGTTGGCCAGGCACGCCAATCGGACACAACTCAAGCTCCTTGGATAAAACATAGACTTTTGTATTGGAAAAAGGCTTTCCAATGGGTATGGTATTTTCAAATCTATTATGGCCTTTAACTTCGAATAATAGCTTACCGATAGTTGTTTCGGTTGGTCCATAGTGGTTTACAATCTTGCACAAAGATCCTGAAGAGCGAATATCGTCTACCATGCTGGCTTGCAAAGCTTCTCCGCCGAATACGATTAGTTTTTTTGGCAGTAGTAAATTATCGTTGTCGGCCAGGGCTTTCCAATGTGATGGTACAATTTTTACGCAATCAATTTTGTGCTGATTAAAATAACTGTGTATGCCTTCAATATTACTTACCGCTTCTTTAGTAAAAACATGCAATGTTCCACCTGAAAGCAGTGAAGCATAAATAACAGTGTTTCCAAGGTCGGTTGCCAGGGTAGATACCAGCGCAAACGACTTGCACTCAGTTATTGCAGTCTTCTTGTCTAATCCAAAGACATAATCAACCACACTCCGGTGTTCAATCATTACGCCTTTAGGTTGTCCGGTAGAGCCGGATGTATAAATTACGTATGCAAGATTATTAGGCTTAATCGAATTCGACACTAATTGAGGGTTATATTCCTCAAAGTCTTCCTCCAGATCGATTAACTCGACGCCATTGTTTCTTTCAAGTGTATGCTTAACATTCTTGCTCACAAGCATTACTGATGCTTGAATATCAGCAAGCATATAATTGATACGCTCCTTTGGAAAATCTACATCAATCGGAACATAGGCTGCACCAGCTTTTAATATGCCCAGTACACCTATAATCATGTGCAGAGATCGTTCAGCAAACAATGGAACCAGGGATTCGGTCTTGATGCCTTTACTATTTAAATAGCTGGCGAGCCTATTTGCTCTTTCATTTAGTTCCTTGTATGTGATTTGATTACCTTCGAATTCTACAGCTATTTCGTCGGGGTTTTTAATAGCGGCTTCTTCAAACAAGTCGATGATGCTTTTCTCTTGAGGGTATATTACATCATTAACATTAAAAGTTTCTAGTAATCGCGCTTCCTCATCAGACGTAAGCATTTTTAACTTACCTATCTTTTGATTCGGTGAATCAACTGCTGAGTTTAATAGCTGCTTGTAATGATTCATCATCCCCTCAATTCGAGAGGAACTATATAAATCAGTATTATAATGAACAATTCCCTTTAAACCGTCTTTCGTTTCTTGTATAAAAAACGTTAAATCAAATTTGACTGATGTTAATTCAATTGGTTCTTCAGTAAAAGTAATTTTACGCAGGCTTAGTTTAGGGATTTCAGGTGTGTTTTGTAATACAAGCATTACCTGAAATAAAGGAGACCGGCCCGGATCGCGCTCTTTCACAACCGCTTCTACTACTTTCTCTAACGGAACATCCTGATTCGCATAAGCCTCTATTGTTGTAGTTTTAACAGCCTCCAGCAATTCAATAAATGAATTATCCCCATTCACGGTATCGCGCAGAGCAAGTGTATTAACAAAAAAGCCAACCAAGCCTTCGAGTTCCTGATGCTGCCTACCCACGATTGAGGTACCAACACAAATATCTGCCTGGCCGCTATACCGGTAAAGCAATGTCTTAAATGTGGCAAGCAATGTCATGTACAACGTCGCGCCATTCATTTGGCTCAAAGTCTGGAGTCTTTCAGCCAGACTGTTGCTTATAGTAAATTCTGTAGCTGCACCCCGTGTGCTGTTCGCTGCGGGACGTACAAAGTCTGTAGGCAATTCGAGAGGTACTACTCCGGTGAGCTTCTCTTTCCAGTAATTCAGCTTATTTTGGATATCACTCACCTGCAGATTATTTCGCTGCCAGATGGAATAATCCGCATATTGAAGAGGTAGTACAGGCAAGCTGGACTCCCGGCCCTGTTCAAACGCTTCGTACAACTCTTTAATTTCTTTAACCAGGATTGGCATAGACCAGGCATCAGAAGCAATATGATGCATAGTTATAACCAATACTTGTTCATCTTCATTTAAAGAAAATAAATTCGCCCGTAACAGGGTATCTTCTGAAAGATTAAATGGAGTGTTGATTAAGTTTTGTATAAAAGAGTCTAAATCTCCTTTATTCTGACCGAAATCTTCAATTCTTAATATTGTACCCGGTGTATCTTTTATTACCTGATAAGCTTTACCCTGATGTTCTTTAATGACCGTCCGCAAAACCTCATGGCGCCTTACCACCTCGCTCAAAGAAAATTCCAAAGCTTGGATATTCAAACTCCCGCGCAACCTTAATGCAGTTGAAAGATGATAGTGCAAACTACCCTCAATCTGGTCGATAAACCATAATCGTTCCTGACTGAAAGAAAGTGGTATATATTCTGGCCGGGGGAGTACTTCAATTGAAGGTAGCAATACAGAAAAAGTATTTTCCTGTAAGTAGTTTGCGAGGCTTTTAATTGTTGGATATAGGAACAGCTCTTTTATGCTTAGCTCTCTTTGCAATGATGTGCGAATAGCCGCTATTACACGCATTGCAAGTATTGAATGTCCCCCTAAATCAAAGAAACTATCGTTTATACCAACTCGTTCAACCTGTAATATCTCTTGCCAAATAACCGACAACGATCTTTCTAATTCGGTAGTAGGTAGGGCATATTGCGCTTGCAAAAGGTCTTTTTCATCCGGATCCGGAAGCGCTTTGCGATCTACCTTTCCATTGAGGGTTAATGGAAAACTTTCTAATTCTACCAGTAAGGAAGGAATCATGTAATGGGGCAACCTATTTCGTAAAAAGGCTAATACAGCTTCTTTATCCAGGTCTTTTACCGGGACGACATAGGCAACCAAACGTTTACTTCCTGCCCCATCTTCTTTTGCAAGTACTACTGCCTGCTTCACTGCACTATGATTCATAAGTGCATTTTCGATCTCGCCAAGCTCGATCCTATAACCCCTAATTTTTACCTGATAATCTATCCGATTTAGATATTCAATGTTTCCATCTGGCAACCATCTACCTAAATCGCCGGTTTTGTAAATTTTAGATCCACTATTCGGATTAATAGGATCTATTAAAAACTTTTTATCTGTTAATTCTAACTGATTTAAGTAACCTCTTGCTAAACCTGAGCCACCAATGCAAATTTCACCAGAAACCCCTATAGGACTTAACTCATTATCCTGATTGAGTATATAAATAAATGAATTGGATATAGGTTTACCAATAAGTATAGGAGCATTTTTCTTTAAACGGTATACAGTGCTATAAGTAGTATCTTCTGTAGGGCCATATAAATTCCGAACCTCGGTTCTATCAGTATCCAGCCTCTGCAGGATATGTAGAGGAATAGGTTCTCCAGCCATATTAATCACCGGAGCAAGACTTAAGTCAAAATTTTCATTTAATAAGCTGTCAACAACACTCGGAACTGTGTTGATCAGAACAGAAGAATCTTTTGATAGATATTTTTTGATATCCAATCCATTTTCAAGTATGCGTATTTCTTTACCCACGGTCAATGGATAGAATAATTCAAACACCGATAAATCAAAACAAATAGAAGTTGTTGCATACACAGTTTCGAAGCTACTGTTCGAAAACTCCTGGTGGCACCATTTAAGGAAAGAAAACGCATTGCCGTGCTCAATCATCACTCCTTTCGGATTTCCTGTGGAACCCGAGGTATAAATTACATAAGCAAGTTTGCTGGAGTGCGTTAATCCTTTTAAATTAGTTTTTGGCTGATTAGCTATTCCCTTTTGGTCGAAGCCGTCAAGCTCAATAATTGTCACTTCTCTTTTATCAGACACATTGCCCCGACTCAAAGTACTGCTTACTATGAAGCTTGCATCGGTATCTTCAAGGGTGTAGTCTATCCTTTCTTTCGGGTACTCCGGATCAACAGGAACATAGGCAGCTCCCGCTTTCAGAATACCAAGTATTGCAATCAACATATTAATGTTGCGCTCAATGCATACAGGCACAAGTGCTTCTTGTTTAACGCCCTTACTTTGCAGATAATGAGCTAGTTGGTTAGAACGCTCGTTTAGTTCTCCGTAAGTAATCTGCGCTCCTTCCGTTAGTACCGCGATTTTTTGTGGCGTTTTTTCTACCTGTTGCTCAATGAGGTCAATTAAGGTTTCATTTTGCGAATATGGATTTGCAGTTGGATTGAAAGAAGATAATAAGGCCAATTCTTTAGCAGGAAGAATCTGAAAACTTCCAAGTGCATCGTTTATTTTTGCAGTGAATTGTCCAATGATATAAATGATACGTTCGGTGAACAATTGTGCTTCTTCAGCACTAAAATATTCATGATTAAAATTAACTTGTAGTTCTAGGACCTGGGTGCCTAAACCATTCCAGGTTAGTTGTAAAGGAAGTCGTTCATCATCGTTTGATAAACGGACAATACTTGACTGAAGACTTTTGCCGAAACTTTGGTCAAAATTAAAGGGTTCGAAATTAACAACAACATCATAAAAATAACCGTCAGAGTTGCCTCCCTTTAACTGTCTGCTTATTTCTCCGATGGGGTAATTATAATGACGATAGTCAGCTTTTTGAGTGGCAGAGATATTAGCTAAAACATTTCGTAAAATCTCGTCTTTCTGGTAATGCCCTTTAAAAGGAATAATTCCGCTGAACATGCCCACAATGTTTCGAAGAACCCTCGATCCACGTTTATGTATAGGTACGCCAAAGATAAATTCAGATTCCGCTGTCGTCTTACCGAAATAAATAAGTAATGCCGCAAGTGTTAGCTGTTGTAGATTGGTATTCGTATTCAGCTGTAACTTTTCAAGTAGCTGTTTTTCATCCGCAGAAAAAATAACTTTATAAATACCGCTTGAGCCATTTTGACGGAACTGTTTTTTTTGAAGCGGCTTTTCAGGCTTGCTTACAATCTTATTTTTCCAATAACTTGCGTCCTTTTCATAAGCCGGAGAGTTCAAATACTCATTCGCAGTTAGTGCTGCATCTCGATATCGTGGATAGCTAAAAGTCAAGCCGTCATTAGTCACTAAAGAGCGATACTTATTAGCTATATACTGCACCCAAACTATAAACCCATATCCATCGGTTATCAAATGATGATATTTTCCGAAGAACCAATGTTCACTATCTGATATTTTTAGTAGATGTTGTTCAAAGGGTAATTTGTTTGTAGTTAGAACAAAGGATGCATTAAAGTTTTCCTGCATCCAACTCTTAGCCGCTTCCTCGGGGTTTCCCTGAGTGCTAAAGTCGAGCTCTGTTAAATTGTATGCATTATAATCTTCATCATAATAACATAGAAAATCAGGTTGATCCAATTTAAACCGGAGCTTAAAAAAGTCAAATACTTCGGGAGCTGATTTTATAACTTCATTAAATTTAACCTTATCAAATTTTCCTTTTAATATAATATAGCCCCCTACATTATATAAAGGGCTATCAGGATTAATAAGTTGATCTGTATAAACATCGCGCTGAGCGGGATGTAGAGCAAATGAAATGTACGACATGGATAATAAAAATGTAAGAGCCTGTTTAGATAATGCTGGCCCACTTACTATATAAGAGCTCTTTTTCGCCATACAAACGTTCGGCAATAATTCCGCGCTCCTGGCAAATTTTAACCAGTTTATTAGATTGAACAATCGGGTTTGATTCCTCAGTATATTTAATACTACTGATAAACTCACACCAAGGTTCCTGGCCCATAGCATAAACGTAAGTTTCCTTCGGATTGAAGATATCTACCAAGGCCATTCCTTTTTCACAGTCAGAGCCGGCAAGTCGCCTGCTTCCATCCATATCTCTGGCAAGTTTTTTGGTGAGTAAAGGCCCATATAACCAGGTCAATGGGGCACCATCGCACTCCATTCCCAGGAACATCACATCTACATTTCCAATATGGCGGTGAATATTTTTATACAGCTCTGGTTCAACTATGCGAGAATCTGCCAGGAATAACAATTTGAATTCACCAATCTTAATCAGGAAACACATTTTCGTTAAAATATTTAAATCGGAATGTTCTCCTATAAATGGTAAGCCCGTAATCACAGCATCGCTGAAATTAATAGTCTCCATTTCATCCATGGCTACCACATTATTAAATCCAACGTTCTGAAACATGAGTTTTAGATCCGGATCTTCCAGCTTTCCGCTATTTGTTCTGGGAACAATAAGGTTTTTAATCTTATGCCTTAGGGGCAGAAGGGTTTCAAATAGAATGTGATCCTGGTGATTATGAGTAATTAGCACATAGTCTATTGTATCTGGCAAATCAACATCAGAGAAGTGATCCACGGAAGAATGATAACCATAATAACTTATTAATGGATCAACCAGAATGCTTATATCTTTCGTTTCTACTAAAATACATGCATGGCCAAAATACCTCATCCTGATTTTATCTCCAGTATATTTCTCATAAGCCGGAGGAGAAGTTTCTGTGAAAAACGTCTCAAATAAGGCTCCTTGCGCTAAAGAGATTCCGCAAATAGCTTTAATATAACCTAACGTTTGAGGAGTACGCTTCATTTTGGCAAGCTCGTCAATGCATGGATGGTCAAAAGGGATCTCCATATGCAATACATCCGGCTCGGTTAACCGAGGGGTACTCAAGCAAAAAGGCCGCTCATCATTATTAGTAATCCAAAGCGCAATGCTTTGCGAAGCTTTGTTATAAAATTCACTTTCATACAAAAGTGATTCGAAAAACCTGAAGCCAGGATTGTTATTGCGGTCGTAAAACAATTCTACATAACCTTTTAAAAGCTCAGGCACCTTTTTATATAGATCTTCCAAACCGTATCCCTTGGCTTCATTTAATAGCAACTTGTCAAGCTCTTTTACAGCTTTAGCAAATTGTATTACTTTTTCTTGCTTTTGAAAAGATTCTTGTTCTAAAGCCGATACCTCATCTATTCGTTTTCCTCCAAAATCCATAAAAGGGCCGCCCTTCATTTTGGGATTAAGCACGGCTTCGGCATGAATGGATGGAGCCGACAAATACGATTCGATAATTGTAAGATGTCTACCTACTATATTCATAGCGGCTGTAGCTGGAGAAATCAAATGGCTCCAGGCATACCATTTATCTACTAATGGTTCTAAAACTACATTGGGTTTTAAGTACACTAATTTATCGTTCATGAGAATAAAAAGACGTTAAATAGATTGAGAAGTTTGATGACATAACCAGCAACATTATCAATTGCCTTATAAGTCAGAATTTTTAATTAGTTTCATTTATTAAGCAATATTTCGTTTTGATAGAATATTTTTGGGCTATTTAGGTAAACACCACTTGTCATACCTTAAAATAGTGTACTTGTTTCCAAAAATTGTAAATTTGCGTTTACTTTAGAATAGCTAAACGTAAAAATATCAGAAATATAATTATAGTTTCCTTAAACTCACGTTATTTAAAACGAATTACCTCTCGTCAATTTATATTTATGCCAACGTCTTAAAACGTTTGCACTTTAGTAAAATAATTCAAATTTTAAGTTACTCCCACTAATGATAAACAATGGTGGCATTAAGTTTAGATACTAATATATGAAACCTTTATTTGATTCCGGGTCTATTTTGCAAGACACACCTACAAAAACTCTTGATGGAATTAATTGCTTTGATCGCAACGGTGATAACGAGTGGTTCGAAACAGCTTACAATGATTTAGCAGAGCCATGGGATTACAGTAAGCGTGGCGGTGAATTATTTCGGCAAAAATTTTCTGTCGAACAAATACGAAAACATAATAGTGCACCAGAGGCCTTATTGGAATTGGGGTGCAGCAAAGGTTTAATGACAAAATTGCTGATTCCATTCTGTAAAAATATTTACGCGTCTGATATTTCTTTGAGTGCTATTAAAGCTTGTAAAGAAAACTGCGATATTCCTGCAAAACAACATAATTGCAACATGGAGTATTTTGTTACTGGAGTACCCGGGCTTCCTTTTGCAGATAACAGTTTTGATATAGTAAGCATCTGCGATGGTTTGGCTGGTTGGTGGTTATCGATAGATCAAAGAAGGCAGGCACTTGAAGACGCTCACAGAGTTTTAAAAAAAGGAGGGATAGCGATTTTAACTGATTGTTTAATGCCTGAAGTAGTTAAACATGAGGAATTTGAAGCTTACATTCAGATAGTTCGGGAAAGCTCCTTGTCGATTTTAGATGTCAAGTTTCTTTATGACAAACCTTGGTATAAACTTGAATCTGTTTTAAAGAAAAACCGTTTAGAAGGGGCTTTTAGTAAATTGTTAGCTAATGTTTCTTTTGCAAAAGTCTTAAATAGCGTGGGTGGTGTGATAGGAAAAAAAGCCGCTCGCCATATTGTTATAATAGTGCAAAAAGATTGATAACAATTATTCAACTCAGGACACTCAACATTTAAACGAATGAGATTTTTCCTCTTTGCTTTTACATTAACATTTACTATTGCCTTAATCGTATTACTTGATAATCCATTAACTATCGGACAAAGTAAAACTCCTAGTTTTGGTTATTTTTTTAGCCCGCAACACGGATTTTGGAAAAATGCAGAATCAATATATGTTGATTTTAATGAGACTTTAAAACCTGTTGGCTTAAAAGGCAATGTTGATGTTTATTTCGACGAAAGGCTTATTCCACACGTTTATGCCGAGAACGAAAATGATGTCTATTTTGTGCAGGGGTACTTACATGCCAAATTCAGGCTTTGGCAAATGGAGTTTCAAACACATGTTGCCGCAGGGAGATTAAGTGAGATAATGGGTGAGGATGAAGCTTTTCTTTCTAAAGATCGCTTTTTCAGGAGATTGGGAATGGTTTCAATAGCCCAGCAATCTCTTGAAGCAAACGAACAGAATCCTGTTATAAAGCAGGAATTGGATGCCTATACTGCTGGCGTGAATGCATATATTGAAGCTTTAAAAGCCATCGACTACCCTTTAGAATATAAGCTTCTTGACTATCAGCCTGAAAAATGGACTAATCTTAAAACACAGCTTCTTTTGAAATTGATGGCATTCGACCTTGCTGGTTATGATGCCGATTTTGAGATGACTAATGCAAAAAGTATTTTTTCTAATTCAGATTTGGAAAAGTTGTATCCTACCGTTCAGGATAGTCTGGCACCAATAATTCCTGTCAACTCTAAGACCCCGCCCAGTATAAACTTAAAAAAACCTGCTACTGCTGAAATTCTAAACAGCGATTCAATTTTATCCAAAACCGCTTTTAATGTCATACAACCCGACAAGTACAATGGTAGTAACAATTGGGCCGTGTCTGGACGCAAAACTAAAAGCGGCGCACCAATTCTTTGCAACGATCCTCACTTAAGCCTTACGCTACCATCACTATGGTACGAGATGCAAATCTCTACTCCATCTTTTAGTGCGTATGGAGCCAGTATCCCGGGCTCACCCTCTATAATAATCGGCTTCAATAATCATTGCGCATGGGGAGTTACAAACGCCAGCAGGGATGTGAAAGATTATTATGAGATTAAATTTCGGGATAGTACGATGAAAGAATACTTGTTCGACGGGAAGTGGAAAAAGTCATCTTTCAGATCAGAAACAATTAAAATCAAAGGTCAACCAGATAAAATTGAAAAAATTGCTGTAACAGTATTGGGGCCGGTCATGTATGATAGAGCTTATTCTAACGTGCTGAAGGATGGCAAATACTATGCTCTGCGCTGGATGGCTCAGGATGTAGGAGACGAGGTTCTTACTTTTAATAAGCTAAATCACGCACGTAATTTCTCAGATTTTGAAAACGCACTTTCCACTTATGGATGTCCTGGTCAGAATTTTGTTTTTGCATCTAAAAGTGGGGATATAGCTATTAAACAGCATGGTAAGTTCCCTGCGAAATGGCAAAGACAAGGCGACTTTTTAATGCCTGGAACGGACAGCACTTACGCCTGGCAGGGTTATATTCCTTATGGAGAAAACCCCGGCGAACACAATCCAAACAGAGGCTTCGTAAGTAGTGCGAATCAACTTGCTTATAAAAATTCGCCTTATTATCTCGCCGGAAGGCCACATATCTATCGGGGTATTACTATCAACAAAATGTTAAATAATATGTCGGGTATTTCTGTTGATTATATGCAGAAAATGCAGGTAAACAATTATGATGCCTTCGCCGAACAAGCTAGACCGCTTCTTATAAAATACCTTAATCCAAAAGATTATAATTCTGATGAATTAGCTTATCTGAAAATTTTAAAGGCTTGGAACTTAGAAAATAATTTTTCAGAAGAAGGACCAACAATTTTAGATAAGTGGTGGCGAAATCTTAAGAATGATGTATTTAACGACGAGTTTGCCCGCACTACTTTACCAATTAAATTGCCAGAGAATAGTGCTATACTTGAACAATTACTTAAAGACAGCACTTTTAAATTTGTCGATAATATCAACACGCCTCAAAAAGAGAGTTTAAGAAATATGGTTAATAGCTCTTTCAAAAAAGCCTGCAAAGATTTAGATACAGCCAAACAAGAAAACTACTTACCGTGGGGAACTTATAAAAATACTGAAGCAAAGCACATTCTAAAAATTCCAGCATTTAGCCGTTTAAGTTTACCAATTGGTGGTGGGCAAAATTGCCTTAACGCTGCGACCAAAACACACGGGCCAGGCTGGCGGATGATAGTAGAACTCTCTATCAACACAAATGCTTACGGCGTTTACGCCGGTGGCCAAAGCGGTAATCCAGGAAGTAGTTATTATGATAATTTTATCGACAAATGGGCAAGCGGAAAATATTATAAATTACTGTTCTTTGATAAAGAAAATGCAGCCCGCGATAAGCAAATTAAATGGAAAATGACTTTTTCAAAATCATAAATTGACTATGAAATTTATCATTGCACTCCTTCTTACGGCCCTTCTCAGCTTTATATTTTCTGCATTTTCGCCCTGGTGGATAATTGCAGTCGTGGCATTTATTGTTGCTGCAGCGATACCGCAAAAATCTCGGTTTTCTTTTTTATCAGCTGCACTTGCGCTATTCCTTTTATGGGGAATTCAAGCTTTTGTAATTGACAATAAGAATGATCATATTCTGGCAAAAAGGATAGCCAATTTACTCATTCACCGTGATTGGTATCTGCTAGTAATTTTTATTACCGCCTTTTTAGGTTCTTTAGTAGCCGGATTTGCAGCAATATCAGGTTCTTTTCTTAGGAAAACCTTAAGTAATAGTTGATTTATGTGTATTTAGGAAAGCTTGGTAGCCATAATATATAAAAGGCTCTCAACGTGCTCGTAAATAAAAAAATGGCCTCCGCTTAATACTTTAAAATCAATTGGTTCAGTTGTTTCTTGTTGCCATAAATTGATTTCATCAATCTCCATATCCTCTTCACTTCCAGTGATTACAGTCATGGGTATATCGAATGGCGATGTGAGAGTATGCCTGTAACTTTCACTTACAGTAAAGTCTGCTCGCAAAATGGGTTCGAAGAAATCAAGCAACTCATCATTTTGCAAAATTTCTTCAGGCATTCCACCAAAATCTTTTATCTCCTGAAGAAAGTCTTCTTTTCCCATTAGGGAGCGCTTCTTTTCTAAACGACTTGGAGCGGATGGACCAAGAGTTCCTGTAATAAATAAATGCCTGGGAGCTTTGAGGCCATTTTTAATAATTTTTTTTGTTAATAGGTAGCTCAATAATCCGCCCATGCTATGGCCATATATGGCGTAGTTATCGCTATTAATTTGGGAAATACATTGACCGTAAAGATCATCGACGAGATCTTCAAGATTAAAAATTAATGATTCTTTCATCCTTGCACCTCTTCCAGGATATTCCAAAGTGCTAAACTTCAAAATTGCCGGTGCTTTTTCCGAATATGTCCGATAAGAGTACTTATTACCTCCGGCAAATGGCAAACAAATAATATTTATATTTTTCAATGGCAATGTTGATAGCGACGTACTTTTGCAATTAACTTAGCTAATACAAATTTACTAAGACAATTGGATATTCATCAAAGCAAGTAACCATATGTAATTACGTTCGAATTATAAGTAATGTATTTTATATTCACCTTTTCGAAAATCGGAGCTATTTGTTCAAAACCTTTTACGAAGGATAATTTCAATTCTTTGCCAGTTATCAATATTTCAACCTCTTTAAAATCTATATATGTTCTTGTAATCGGAAATTGCAACTTATAAAAACACTCTTTGGCGCTGAATATTATTGTACTGTATAGATCTAAATCTTCAGATCTACTCTTCTTTAAAAAATCTTGTTCATCATCAGTGAAAACCAAATCCCATATTTCAGTGCCAACTTTACCTATCATTTCAATATCCAAACCGAGAGCTTTTACTTTTGTTGTACTTGCAGTAACTGCTCCAACCAAATCATCACAATGACTAATTGATCCCGTGATCCCATCCGGCCATAATGGCTCTCGGTTATCACCTATTAAAATGTCTTGGTTCTTTAGGCCTAATGACTCAAGGGTTTTTCTTGCGCAATAACGGCCGGTACTAAATTCTGTAGCACGCTTATTACTCCAATTATGAGTAAATAACCGTTCATTAGTTGTTAATACTCCCTTTGAAAAAAAGTGGCCCGAAAAGAAAAATTCTAACGACTCTTCCTGAATTAAAGACATAATTAATTTGATAATTAATTTATTTTGACAGAAACCTTATTAAAGTATTACGGTATAAACCCTTTTCTTAACAGCAGATATTTCAGATTCCGACAATTGCACCTTCTGCATTTGGTAACAATCTATGAGTTATAAAATATCCATGCAGGCAAGGGTTTTTGAAGCAAGGACATTTGCAAAATATTAATTACTTTAGCAAAATCTATAATAACTTTTATGAAAAAGCATAAAATCATTTAGATCAGCCAGTCTAAACAAAATGAATATCCTTATTTTTAGTACAGTTTTTTATCCTGGCATTGGCGGCATTGAAAATCAAACCCTACTTCTTATACGAGAATTCGTAAATAAAGGGCATGCGGTAAAAGTTATTACTTCTCAAAGGCAAACCAAACCTTTAGAAAACATACCTGTTTATTACAAACCCGGTATAATCAAGTCGATCCAACTATTTCTTTGGTGTACCACGTATTATATGCCAAATATTTCTCTTAAAGGGATTTGGTTACTCATATTTAATCCAAAAAAAAGATGGGTAATTTCCCATAATGATTTCTCCTCTTGTAATAGTAAAGGTGCTGTACCCGCTTTAAAAAATATTGCTAATAAGTTTTGTTCAAAGAATATTGCTGTAAGTAAAAGTATTGCCACCTATTTAGGCCCTTCAGCGGCAGTAATCCATAATGGGTTTGATGACGGTGTTTTTAAATTGTACCAGGATGAGAATCGTTGTTATGACTTTGTATTTTTAGGTCGACTAGTCTCACAAAAAGGCTGCGACTTGTTAATTAAAGCGTGTAGTGAGCTTGCACGTCCATTTACTTTACGTATAATTGGCACCGGACCAGAAGAAAACAGCTTAAAAAAACTTAGTGAAAATTTAGGATTATCTGATAGTGTAAAATTTGAGGGAGCATTAGTAGGAGAACAGCTTGCTCGCGCTTTAAATAGATGCAGAGTGATGGTCGTTCCCTCAATTCAAGGGGAGGGATTTGGGATGGTGGTTCTGGAGGGACTTGCCTGTGGATGCAAAATAATAGCCGCTGATGCAGCAGGCTTATCAGAAGCAGTAAGCAATCATGGTATAATGTTTGAAATGGGAAATCAAAAAGAACTTACCAGACTTCTTCAAGAATCATTTACTTATAATGGAGCTGATTTATCTGCTCAAGAAGAAAAACAAAAACATTTAAGAAAGCACTCAAAATCTGCAGTAGCAGATAACTATTTGAAATACTTTAATTAATCATCCTCGTAACTAGGATTTATGTACTCTATCGACTCCTTGACAGGATCGGATCTGGCTGATAAAACGCTTTGCATCACTTTTGATGATGGACCAGGTAAGGATACCTATGATATTGGAAAATTTCTTTTCGATGAAGGTATACAGGCTACATTTTTCGTTGTAGGGAAATATGCCTATGAGCACCCGGAGATTCTTCAATCATTGAAAGAATTCGGACACCTTATTGCGAATCATACTTATGAACATCCAGACATGCCTTATTATCGATCTGTGAATGGAAATGTTCAAGATCAAATACTCCGAACGGATACCGTAATCCGAAAATACATCAATAGCAACATTACCTATTTTAGAAGCCCATATGGAAAATGGTCTAAAGAAGTTGCATCTGATTTGAATTCAAGTTTGATGACAGCTTTGAACCATGTAGGACCTATTCGTTGGGACATGGGCGGAATTGACTGCTATTATTGGCAGCTTGATCGTTCGGTGGAGGATGCATATTCAGATTATTTAAAAGAGATCACAGATAAAAGAAAGGGTATCGTCCTTTTTCATGATGAAATAGCCGATATGGATTATGTAAAGCCAAGAAATAAAACCTTGCCTCTTTTAAAACTACTTATTCCTAAACTTAAATCTGATGGGTTTCGTTTCGTTGGTCTTGAGTCAATCAATTCGATAAGGGATGCATCAAAAGAGAAGTTGACTTTTTATGTTAAAACCAAGAATAATAATTACATTTCAGTAAAGACCGATTCAAATCTTACAATTGTTTCCTCACATCAGTTAAGTATTAAGGCTCAGTTTCAAATTGTGGGGTCATCACACGGAAAAGTTGCTATTCAATCGGCAAATGATTTGTATCTCCATGTTAGTAAGGATAACAATAATCTCGTGCTTGCAAACAAATCTGAAATTGTCGATTCTTGCTTATTTGACTTTATACCTGTTTTCAAAGAGCAATTTATGTTACGGGCGTCAAATGGAAATTATTTAGTTCTCAATAAATATCAACAATTAACTGCCAATGCTCCATATATGCGCAATTGCGATGTATTTACTTTTTTGCCTTTAAATCTTCCACAAAAAAGAAATTTATCGCTAAGTGAAAAGTTCGAACTAACAAAAAAAAGATTTCTTTTTATCAAATCCAAAGTACTACAGTCATAATATCGGCTTAAACATGTCAATTTTGACGAAGGAAGATTCGTGAATCTCCTAGTTTAAGTCTGAAACCAACCACTTAATGATTTTTCAAATCCCTCAGAATCCTGATTTACTACTTGAAAGCGACCTAATTCAAACAATTTTGACGACTTATTAACAACTTGAGCTTGTGTTGTAAAACCTGCAGCTAGCTTTTCCTTGGCGACAACTGAGAGCGTTACCTCGTTATAACTACCATATGGATATGCTATTGTATGGACAGTTTGTCTGTTGAGGTCTTCGAGAAACTTTTTACAGCCAGTAATTTCATTTGCCTGGAGTATTTCACCTTGGGTCGCTAAAGCAGGATGACTTAATGTATGTATTCCTATAGTAAATAAGGGATTATTACACATTTCCTGCAATTGTACGTTGCTCATTGCAACATCTTCTTTATTAAAATTTGGTCGGTATAGCGCCCATTTTCGTATTTCTGTAAGTGCCCCATCTATATCAATTTCCTGCAGTGGTTTTAAGGCCTTCCATAGCTCTAAATATAGTTCACAACGAGAGGTTGGAGGAAGTTCTTCCCAAATCCATGTGCGATGCTTCTCCTTATCCTCTAAAACAAGATGCTCCTTTTCTAAATTAAATTCAAATGGTTGGCCGCCAATAGTAGTGGAAAGCTTGAAAGGCAAACGTTCAGAATGCAGAATGATCTTTTCCAGCTCATCCCACCAAAACTGTTTATTCTGACCTATATAATCAGACGCAACAAAAAAAGTGGCAGGTAGCTCGTATTTCTCAAGTAGCGGTTTAGCGTATAAATAATTATCGCAATAAGCGTCATCAAACGTAATACAAACACAATTAGTTTCAATCTTTTTATTCTCCAGTTGTCGTACTAGATCCGGGATTGAGATTACCTGGTAGCTTTTCTTCAAAATCTGTAAATGCTGCTCAAAGTTTTCGGGAGACACAGCAATTTGCCATGGATCCGAGTTTCGGTTTGCTATACGATGATACATCAGTACAATTACCCTGTTTTCAAACCTGCTTGCAAAACGACTTAATAAGCTTTTAAACATAAATTTCCGTAACCCCCGAATTGTTAACTGCTTTTCAAGCCAAAGGTAATGCCTTTGTAGGGTTTTGGATCAAATTCGTTTAAAAGAGAAGGATAAATTGTAAGGGTATATAGCAAACAACAAAGTGCAACGAAAGCTAGTTCAGCCGAAAACGCCGGAGTCGAGAATAATGCAATACATATCATAGACCAAAGAAATGCACCTGTTTTAACTTCGCCATTCTTTCCCCAAATAAAAAGAAAGAACGATGGGATCAATGATATCAGGCATATGAGACCAGAGACCAAATCTTTCCCCAAAGCAGCGTTAGAATGAGGGATAAAAGGATAAGCATACAGGTTGCTTCCATACAATAATGAAAAACCTAGTCCAAGTAGACAGGTTATAATCAGTATGACTTTTAAAGGTTTATGAAATCTTAAAGGCATACTTATGATAGCGTTCAGACTGTATAAAAAAATCAAAAAAGAGAGCATTGCTGTAAACCAGTTTTTTGGCACTCCAACTTGTGATTGAGGAGTTACATTTCCAAAGATATACTGAGTTAATAACAATCCAATCGATGATAAGATTATTACAAAACTTGTAAATCTGAACATAATGAACGGCTGGAAATTTATTTTTAGGGAAGACGATGTTTTGTCAGTTTGTGATATTTTAAGCGCATATAAAGTAACTGCCATCAAAAAACAAAGAGAGCCGAAAATTTCAGATCCCTCTTCTAAAAAAAGAAACAATACAGGCCTCTTCCACGTTAGGGGGTCCGCAGATGCCTGATGTGCTGCGATCTCGAAGTTTTCCTGAAAAGGATTACTGAGGTACAATAGTATACCTAGAGAAAAAAAGCATAGAGCTTTCAAGTTAGATTTAAACTTTAAAATAGAAAAGCTAATCATAAACAAACTAACTAAACCAACTAAAGCCATAAACATTATCCAGCCCGATGATTCGTTTCCGAGAACAGCTTTTCCGCTACCCTTAAATAATAGAGACTCGCTGATATTTTCATGCACTGACCCCAATTCATCGAACGAAAGCAACGTAAAGATTGAAGAGAAAATTATCCAACCAAACTTAGTGTATGACGGGTCCTTTAAATGCTGTGAATCCATTGCAAAGCAGACCAAAGACATTACTCCGCACAAAAATAAAAGCATTGAAGAGTACCATGCAGCCAGATTATTTTCAGCTCCTAAGTCAACCAGGTAAAGTATATGCTTTAAATAGGCCTGAGAAGGCAAATAGCCAATATTTGCGATACAACTCCCAGCTAAAAAAAATAAATTGAAAAAGAGAACACCCGCCAAGGCATAGTTTAAGTGCCGCTGTGAAATGAGAATTTTGTGATGCATTTCTTGAAGTTAAACAAAAAAGCAGTTTATACTAAATTATCAATGAATGTGTTACAAAATTCTGCCTTTACAAAAATACTCTTGCAAACACTTCAGATTTTGCAAAGATCTTCAGTTTTAAAATATCGTTTAAAATTAGATATTGGCAATTCAAAAAACTTCCATGAAACATATGAAATGAGTAAGAGTATCACAAAATTTTCAAGAAGAATGAAATTTGGATTGACAACAATTGATGGAAATGGAAGATAGCTATTTAATTTAGACAAAACTCTGTAAGTATTATTTATAAGTGTAATATGGTAAAGGAATATTCCATAACTCATTTTTCCTATAAGAATTAAACCTTTTTGCCTAAATAAAGATGAAAATTTACTATCATCAGACCGGTTTGTAGTTAAAAAGAAGGCGATCACGAAAGCTGTTATTACAGAAATAAACGTTCGGTGAAAGATGTACAAATAAGAGCTTGAATTAAGTTCAACCACAATCAATCCGAAACTTAATACAGACAAAACTGCGAGAATTCTATAAAAAAAGCGTAAGCTATTCGGTTTAAATCGCTCAACCCAAGCTAGCAAAGCCCCTAGTCCAAGTGCATCAAAGCATGTTACTGGGAGTGTAAGGTCAAAATCGTTATTAGGCATAAAGCACCTACTGATAATTCCAATCAGAATAAAGAAGATTATAGTAGGTAATAAATAGCTTTTGGGTATGAAAAGGATAATTATTGGCCAAACTAAGTAAAATTGTTCTTCTACAGCCATACTCCAAAGATGGGGGAGTACTCCCCACGACTGTGTATAACTTTGATAAAAATTGGTGGTGTAGGTCAAATAAGGATAAAAGGAGGAAATATTCTCATTGCTTAGAAAGTAGGCTATGAAAATAGTAAGATAATAGGCAGGAAATACCCTTAATGCCCTTCTCATGAAAAAGTTTTTATATACTGTTAATTTATTGAAATGAAATTTTTCAGCGCTCAGCCTTTCTGACAACAATATTCGTGTAATTAAGAAACCACTAATAGTGAAAAAAATAAAAGGCGCCGATATTGTAGATGATATTTTATAATAACTGCTCTGTGAAGAAGACCAGTGGGTCGTTACAACCGATAAAATTGCAAAAGCTCTAAGTGTATCTAGTTGCTTGACATAAATCATCACCTTCAAATATCAAAAAAAAATGCATATAGCTTAATACCAGAGTAACTTTAATAGTCATTAACTCAAGAAATATCATATTAAAAATTGTATATTCGCCTGCTAGGCCTTTTGGGGATATGCTGCTTCTTGAATTTTAAAGCAGTGATTATAATAAAAGGGTTATTGAACTCAATGTTCAACAGAATGTTAATAAGTGGTTATAAATGGGTATAGCAACCCATAACGTGTTGGGTAGGTTGTCTTACGGTAAGGCTTTCAATATAGTTACAAAAAAGTTAAATTATAATACAAGAATCTTTAAATACTATCAAATGCAAAAATCCTTCATCATAATGTTTATGGCCCTTGTAGTTTTAAGTGCCTGCCGAAAGAGTGATTATACAATTTTGAAGTCTCATGATAGTGATCAAAAGTATGATGTTTCATTTACAACTACTACCACTACAAAGTCAGCTTATTTGCCAACATCTTCGAATGATGTCAAACCAGAATATACGAGAATTTACAACCTTGATGAGGGTGGCACGATAGTCTCAGTCAGTAAAACCGGAACCCAATTAGCTGCGGGGAATTATGTTGCGGTATTCGTTTATAGCAATACTTTTTTTAGTCGTGTTTATGGCATAGGTGGAATTTCGGAAGTCTTTACTTTTGATGGGGCATTTTTTGATACCCGGCTCTCGGTTGCCACCCAGAGTGGTGCTATCAATGATATTTTTTATAAAAAAGTTTATTTCAAGGTCAAACATAAGGCTGTTAGTCAAAATGTAGAGCTAGATCGAATAGTAGCAGATTTGGAAGTTTCAATTCAGGATGAAATGCCTGCTAATGTTTCAAGACTTGAACTTTCTGTAAATGATCTTGCTGTATTTAAATTTAATACTGAGTTACGGGAGTCAGCTGTTACAAAGACTAAAAACTTCTCTGCCACAGAGAAAAAATTAAATGCTTATGTGCTGGGACAGGGCCCTAGACAAGTAACGGTAAGAGCATATGATGCTACAGGAGGAATGTTAAAAGAAAAGAGTACAACTGCCACATTTGTAGCTGGCCAAAAAACACTAGTAAGTTTGAATTTATTTGGTGATATTACTTCCTTCGCAACTGCATTAAATTAACCTGAATTCGATTGTATTAATTAATCGAGGGTGATGAATTTAATAATTCTTTGTTGTTAATAATACGGTATAGGCTAGCCTTTAGAGTAATTAACATTGATTATTATGACCACTATTAAAACTCCCAAGGTGTTTATCTATATAAACCAGTTTAGCTTTAGCGATTAAGAAACTGCATATAATGTATTGATCGTAGATCCAATACACCTAATATATATACCCAAACTTTTATCAATCACTCCTTGATAAAACCAATTGTACTGGTTCCTTTTGATGGTTTAAAAATTTTAATATGAATCGCTGATAAGTGCCTTCCAGAAATCGGGCGGTTAAGATGGTTAATGCTAAATAAACAATTAATCTTACACTGAAAGTAAGCGGTGAACCAGTAAAGGCGAAAATCTGACTAAATAGTATCAATATAGGCATATGAATAATGTAAATCCCGTAAGAGATGTTACCAAGCCAGAGTAGGATCTTAAAACATTTTTTTGAAATTAGATTTATAGAAGCTGTATTTAATAAAAACACGAAACTCAAAATGTAGCAACTTAGAGCAAAAACAGCTGACCACTCGTTAAGCTGGCCACCCATCTTAAATATAGTAAATAGTGTGTAGGCTGGCAATAATTGCAAACACCAAAACACTGGCTTTTGATATTTGAATTTATAATGTGAAAATAGTATAATCAACATTATAGAAATAGGTAGATATGAAAAATCCTCAAAGTTGATCGCCATCTTAAACCAGGAATTCACATCTCCATGAGGAAAAGTAATCTTATATCCCAAAGCTGTCTCGCTAAGTCTGATGATCAACGTTTGAATTTTATTAAGAAATGGCAGACATACAATTAGAAAAAGAAAGCTTATCAAGCGCCTGTAAACAATGGGTCCGTCGGCTTTATTACTTGTGTATTGCACTACAATCACTCCACAGACCCAGAAAACAAAACCGAAACTATAACTGGTTAATAATGAAGATTGAGTGTACGGATAAAGAAAAAAGTTGAACAAGCCAATTAAGAAGGCCGCAATTACGACCCTTATCGGATTAAGATTAAAATATGATATTGGAATAAACAATATATAATACAAAACTTCATATTGTAGACTCCAAATAGGTCCATTTTCCCAAATTACATCAGAAAACATAATATTCAGAAAGGTAAAGTTTCCGGCTATAGTGTAAGCAGAATAAATATTTTTACTCACAAGTAGGGCTACAACGAGACTTAGAGCATAGATTGGATATATCCGTAAGGCTCTTTTCTTAAAATAAGAAGGCAAATTACTTCTTGAAATTGGTTGCTTATTACTTAGTTGGATCACTGTTCCACTAATAACAAAGAAAATGAGTACACCTAGAATCGCATTATTATTTTGAAAAGATTTAAATGTAGAAGGTAAATATCCAGGGTCGAGATAGTATCCGTAAGAGAGAATATGATGGAACACTACAAACATTGCCCCAAACCCTCTTAGTGCATTTAGCGAATAAAAAGGTTTTTTGGCCGAAATAATTGCCCTGTCATTTGATTTTAGTTATTAGTGGCAAAAGCTTAACTGTTTATTAAAAATTCAAATTGATTCAATACTTTCTAACAGCTTGCTGGTTTAGGCCTGCAGAATCATATTAAGGCATTAAGTGATGATGCTATGATCGCCGCAGCTGATAGTTTATTTAATAGTTGTTTGTATCTCCTATGTATGCCTGATGAAATCTTGTATAGATAAGGGTATTTATAAGGAATCAGCGCCCTATTCAATAATTTATGAACCGCTTTATCTTTAATCATTTGATCCTTTAAATATACCTTTAACCACCTTAAAAAGAAGTAACGACCATTGTCATAAAGCCCTTCCTCTATTATTCCATGCATCATCGAATCAGGTCGTTGACGGTAGAGATTTTTGGCACTTGATGACAGGTAAACAACATTTTTCAGATAGTTCTTTATGTTGAAAGCCTGGTCCTCATATAAATGATTTTTCCCTTTAAAAGATTCTTCAAATCCCCCGATCCTTTTCAAAGCTTCAGTTCGCATCACAATTCCATCCATACAAGGTGCCGCACCATTTCCAAATGGATACAACGCCACAGCTAACTCGGGCGGAGTATATATTTTTTCGGAAGGTGCTCCAACTAAAATTACCTCATCATGTTCTTTTGGGTTGTTCCATGTTCTCCAGTAAATACTTGCCTGGCAAACAACATCAATGTCCTTGTTATTAACCAGAAAACTTACTTGCTCCTCGAGATAATCAGGCATCCATAGATCGTCAGAATCAAGCAAGGCAACCAAAGAACCCTTAGCTAATGAGAGGCCAAGGTTTCGGGTAGATGGTAATCCTTTGTTGATGTTACCTACATGAGCAGCACAAATAATTTTTTCTGGATATTTTGATGAATAGCCTTCGGATATAATTCTTGAGTCATCAGTTGAACCATCATCGACAAGGATGAGTTCCCAGTTAGTATACCTTTGATTTAATACTGACTCGATTGTTTCTGTAATATATCTCCCCGAATTAAATATTGGAATAATAATAGAAACCAAAGGAGTTTTTGTTAGGTCCATTTTATCAAGTGTCTGCATAGTTAACTCTTCATTGCACTTGCCGTAATAATTACTTGGTAATGCGGATCTGTCTCGTCCATCTGACTCTTTTTTAGTTCCGGTAATCCCATACCGTATAAGAAAGCGGTTGCAACCAAAACATTTCCATGAACTTGAGTTTCAATATTCTCCTTAAGAAACATTTCTGATAACATTCTCTTGATTGAACTTTGTGTATAGGACCACAACCAGATATCTTTCCACTCCCCTTGATCAATATGGCTAATTCCCGGAACGGTCAATAACAAAGTTCCGCCTGGCTTTAAAACCCGATAACAGGTTTGCAGCGCTTGTAGGTGATTAAAAATTAAGTGTAGCGTTTGAGTAAGAACAACGCAATCAAAAGTATTATCAGGCAATATCGGAGCATTACTTAAATCACCAATAAATGTTGCTTTCGGATTCCTATCGTTAATATGTAAGATATCAGACTGTTGTACATTGGCACCACCATAACGCAGAGTATACTCATTGTCGCCAATTTCTAAAACTCTCCCTTTAATTAGCCCTCTATGTCGCTCAAGAAAGTTCTCAATGTAATATCTGTCAACCGGTCCGCCCCTATCATATCCAAACTGCTTGCTTAAAGGGCTAGTTCTATCTAAGTCACCCAATCGAACTTCACCGGGAAGTGGGATAAAATTTTTGTTTATTTTTTTTAAAACTACGTTTGGAATAAATCTTTTTAGCCTGCTTTGGGGTCCTCTCATATACTTAGATACTTTTTAAACAAAAATTTTATATAAAGCCATTTGTTGAATCGCCTCAGACCTATCAAATCACTTTCCGCAGGATGGCAGCCTGTTTCTAAAGCCAATAAGAGATTTTGATACATGAAATCAATATAATAATTTTTCCAGAACTGCCTACCTCTTATAAGCCAACCAAGTTCGGTCCTATTTTTTAAAACGGTTTTTTGAGATTTAAGAATATATAAGGCAGTCTCGAGAATAAGCAGCGAATCCGCCGACATATTATTTCCGTGTATTCTATAAGCGGCTAAAAGTTTTGTATGTTGATAGATCGGATAATTTCTCGCAACGTGAAGATATATCTCATAGTCTTCACAAACTTTAAGAGAGGTGCTGAACAAAAATTTTGTGAAAATTTCTTTTTTGAACATTACAGTAGCAATCATAGCTATGTAGTTGGTTTGCAAAAGCTCACAATAATTATTGGCACTTACTTCGCGCACCACATCTCTGGTTGTATTTGTTTGTTCGTAAACAAAGCGGTGGGCTCCCGAAACCAGGCCAAGCTCTGGTCGGGCTAGCATAAATTGCAGGTTTGTTTCAAGCGCTTCATCAAAAAGCCAGTCGTCAGAATCCAGAAATACCAGATACTCTCCTCTGCTGTGAGTTATGCCCGTGTTGCGAGCCGCAGATAAGCCTTGATTATCTTGATGAACATACCTTGTATTTTCGAACCTCTCCGCAATTTCTTTTGCATTATCCGATGAGCCATCGTCTACTATAATAATTTCATGATGTCGATAGGTTTGAACAAGCACACTTTTGATAGCCTTTGTTAAATAGTGCGCCTGGTTATAACATGGAATGATTACCGATACCAGCGGATTTGCGTTACTGATCTTCATGGTTTACTGATTCGCGGACGCTTTCGATTTTTAAGATAAAATCGAAAGCCTGATGATATACCTTTAAACTCACTCCACAACGTACTATAGCGGAAATGATAATTAGGAAAACCTATTCGTGCAAGTAAAAGGTAATATCGGGGTATATCATAAAATACGTACTTCTTATATCCAGCTTTGGGGTAATATTTATGCTGGAGCAATGATGCTGCCACATGACCGCGCATATAACTAAAAAGCTGTTTATGTAAGCTCTCCATGTCTTTTCTATGTTCGTGGAAGGAAATTGCTCTTGGATTATACTTGATAATATGCCCATTTAATAAAATCTTATACCACATTTCAGAATCGTCCCCACAGCCAGATGCACCCGCACCTAATCGCTCATCAAAGTAATCTGCTTGCTCGATAACCACTTTACGGAAAGCCATATTAGCTCCGGCGCCAATATCCCAAACCCGGGGTGGCTTAACCTGAATAAATGCTTTATTAAATGATATCTCTTTGTACCCTTTATTAAATCCCCAGTGTTTTTCAAAAATTTGCTGACTTTCTGTTTCAAGGCTAAATGATATAATTAGACCAGTCATAGCGGCAATATCAGTGTCCTGAAACGTTTCCCAGATTCTGTAGCTCCAAAGCGGGTGAACTTTTACATCATCGTCAACAAAAGCAATAATCGGAAACCTTGAAGATTTTACACCGGTGTTGCGAGCAAAATCTAAACCTGCTTTTGGCTCCAGAATATAGCTTACCGAGTCATATTTATTCACAACGTTCTTAGTGCCGCTATCAGAAGGGGCATTGTCAATCACGATAATCTCTGAAGGTAAACAATGCTGCTTGAGCAAATAATGCAGGCAAACATCCAGATCGCTACTCCGGTTTCGGGTGCATATGATAACAGAAATTCCTAGGGTATCCGGGTAAGATTCAGGGAGGAATTGTTTTAAAGATTCCTCCATTAAATTCATAAATTCCTTTAGACTTTTTTCAAAGAAAAAAGTCTTTATTTGTCCTACTAAGCAACCATCTGCTAAATATGATTGTAGGGCGGGCTCTATGGCATTAAATATGTCCCTTTGTAAATCCTCGAATTGATCATTATAATTTTCGATATATAAATCCCCAAGAGCGAAACTTTTCCACCAAAAGACCAGATAGTATCTCCCTCCTTGTTCAAGACTTCTGTATTCGTTTTGATTTAAGTCATTAATATAGACATGATGAATAGTATATGGTCTAATCTCTCCCATTTATTAAATACCCAGCATTTTATTGATACGCCACTTTATCGTCAAAAACCATAATTTACTCATCAAAGCAATCACTTTAATATCTTTATATCCTTTTAACTGTTGCTTTAAATGCTTGGTTATTAAAGTAATATCATCAGTTTCGAACCATAACTTGTACAATTGTTCTAAACTCCAATAAGCATAATTTTTACAAATAACTTCTGCAGCTGTTCTTCGCTTATTAGCTGGCATTAAACTACTTATTATCGCCGATACCTTTTTGATATCACGAATATCTTCTCCATTAACCCGGCTTTGCCCTGAAATAGATGTAGAATGTTCTCGATAATCAGCAAGTGCTTCGGGTGTATAAGCAAATTTATATTCCTTAGCAATTCTAGCCCACATAATCCAATCTTCTCCATATGTTACAGCGTAAAAACTGCCCAGTTTTTCATATACGTGCCGTTTTACTACTGTGCTTACATATTGTGTCATTTGGCCCATAGTGATCGTGTGAAAGCAATTTTCCAACAACCCATCCTGATTCGACTCCTTTTTGGATGTCCGTAAAAACTCGCCGTTTTCATTAATATAATCCCACGCGCAAAATGCTGCATCAGCTGCAGGATAGACTCTAAACAGTGAATCCATCGTTTTATAAAATCCATCTTTAACCCGGTCGTCGCCATGTAGTAAATGGACATAGGTTCCTCGGGATCTGTTGATACACGTTTCGAAATTCCTGAGGCTACCCACATTTTCTGATTGCTTAAAATAAGTTATCCGTCCGTTGCCAATTTGCTTTACAAGCTCCTCTACATTGGCGTCGTTACTGCAATCATCCACCACCTCTATTTGCATTACCTCCGCTCCGGGATCTTGCTGTAAGACACTTTTTAAAGTTTCAGACAAATACTGCGAGCAATTGAACACAGGAATCATCACAGCCCATTTAACCCGCGCAACGTTCTCAGACAGTGGTGCAATTATAGGTGCAGTATTAGGTATTCGATCCACTAAGTATGATAGATTTATTAGAAAAATTAAACCAGTCATGATGGCTGTCTCTAGCTTTCAAGCAATATTTCTTCCCTGGAAAGTGCAACAAAATCTAATTCATGCCTTTAAACGGCATGCACTGTCTCCTTATGAATAGTTTGACAAGCCATTTATGTGATATAAGAATTCTCATGTTCATTCGATTGCGCTAACGTTAGAGGGAAATTTGGCCGGACATAACCCACCCACTTTCCATACCAGGTAGTATTTTCCCGATAATCTTCTACTTCAAAAGTTAAGCCCTCTTCGAAATAATATAAAACTTCTCCGGGGTCTTTTACAACTATTAGGGAAAAATAGTAAGATCCATCATTGAGAAAATTACCCGGAATCTGACACTCACCCTCTAAAATGCCTTTCTTAAACATTGCGGGCTCTTGGGCAACATCAAATATGCATTCATCTGCTAGAGTAAACAGATGCAACCCTATGGCTAATACAATATCATCTGTGTCGTTATAAAATTTGTACCGAACTGTTAATGGCGTGCGTATATCAATTGGAGATAGAGGAGTAGGAAGGTGAGGCACTAGTTCGAACAGAAGTATCTTGATTAAGTGGTTACCAGGAGCTTCGTTTAGCGAAGCAAACTCTCGTTTCCACGCCTTTTTCTGCGTCGCGCCCAAATAACTGTTGACCACCGACTTTGCATCGCCATTCTCCTTAACGCAGCCCTTTTCAAGCCATAAAGCATGGGAACAAAGATTATTCACCGCCTGCAAATTATGACTTACAAAAATAACTGTTCTACCCGCTTTCGAAGTAGCATCTCTCATGCTACCCAGACACTTCTTCTGAAACTCAGCATCGCCAACTGCTAACACTTCGTCAACAATCAAAATATCGGGTTCTAAGTGCGCTGCCACAGCAAAGGCCAGGCGCACATACATACCTGAAGAATAACGTTTAACCGGAGTATCAAGAAAAAGACCAATTCCTGCAAAGTCAACTATTTCATCGAACTTTTGCTGTATCTCGGCTTTGTTCATACCGAGCATATGCCCGCTAATGAAAATGTTTTCCCTTCCGGAAAGCTCAGGGTGAAAGCCGGTACCCACTTCAAGCAAACTGCTAATCCTCCCTTTCCCTTTTATTGTACCTGTGGTAGGTTTTATAATTCGCGATAAGATTTTTAAAAAGGTTGATTTACCGGCACCATTACGGCCAACAATTCCCCATGTTTCACCTTGCCTGATTTCAAAATCAATATTTTTTAATGCCCAAATATGATCGGCTTTAGCTATTCCATCATTATTTGGCTGCAAAAAGGGGTCATTCTTTTTTAATACACTGCTTGTCCACCATTCCTGCAAGTCTCTTCGCAAAGAACCCGTTCCGATGGTGCCCAGCTGAAATTTTTTAGAAATATTTTCTGCCTGAATTACTATGTCCGACATCTGCTTCTAGATTACATCCATTAATTTGTCACTCATTTTATTAAATAACAAAACCCCAAAAGATACGAGAACAAACATAAACCCGAGGCTATATGATAGGTTAACAATTGTAAGGCTACCATTACTTAAAAAAGCATGTCGAAATAATTCAAATTGAGACGATAACGGGTTTAAGTTTGCAAACCATCGCACGCGTTCAGGGACCATAGCCATTGTAAAAAAAATGGGACATACAAACATTAACAGACGAATAATGAGCTGGATTAATGCCATTAAATCACGGTATTTAGCAGTTAAAACAGAAAAAATAAGCCCACCCCCAAAGCCAATTCCCGCGGTGATGGTAATAGCCGGTATTATCATCCAAATGTGACTCAGATTCACACTAACTTGCCCTCTTAGTAAAAAAAAGAGATAAATAGCGAACAAAAAAAGTAGTTGTACGCCAAACAAAATCATTTGGAGCAGCAACCCCGATAGGGCTACAATAATACGTGGGAAGTATATTTTACTAAAAATATCGACATTTTGTGTAAAAGTTTTCGCTGTGTTCAAAAATATTTCAGAAAAAAGATTCCATAACGTGATTCCAATTAAGTTAAACAACATGGGCGGGGTATCACCTGTAGAGACTCCTATTACGGTGTTAAATACTAATACATAGATTAAGGTTGTAAGTAAAGGTTGCAATAACACCCAAAAAGGCCCAAGAAGAGTTTGCTGATAAGAGCCCAAAAACTCTTTCCTTGTAAGCCGAAATAATAAATCTTTATACGAATAGAGCTCTTTAACGCTAACACCAAACCATGATGTTTCAGTTTTAATCTCCCAATCCCAATGCGGTTGTTCGGGCATATTTTAAAAATTGTTTAATTAAAAAGACAATATATTTTTTTCATGACTAACCTTTTTCGCCATTTTAATCCTTCTTTCAATTTGCTTGTATTTGAAAAAATCCATGAGATAAAATCGTATTATCCAAAGAGTTGTCTGAATACTTTTATTTAACTCCCAAGAGCCTTTAATCTGTTTGAGGGCTGCCTCTTTATTCTGAAGTAGTAAACTATTCGCAATTCGAATACAAAATATGGCGTAATATTTAGACGCAGCTTTTTTATAAAATTCTCGTTTTTGTTGAGGTAAATAATTTTGAGTAATGTTTATTACTTTAGTCATATCCTCGATATTTTGTCCCGTCAGAAAAGAATTATGACTAATGCCAATGCCATGAGCAACCCGGTAAGACGCAAGGTATTCCGGAATATAGGCCACAGGGTATTTAGCGGCAATGCGGGTCCACATCTCCCAATCTTCACCAAAATGAACAGCAAAAAAGCTTCCCAGATCTTCATAAACACTCCTTTTTACGACTATTGCAGGAGGTTGCACAAGCTGGCGATGAGCTATCTTAAATAAAAAATCTGGTATAATTCCCGGACTTCTTTGAACCATTTTATTATCAATATCTACTCTCTTACTAAGATGATCTATGTATCCAAAATTACTAAATGCTGCACCTGCTTCGGGATAAGAGGTAAATAATCCCTCCATCTTTTTATAATATCCATTTTCCACCCGGTCGTCGCCATGTAATAAATGAATATAATAACCGGTAGCCCGATTAATACATGTTTCAAAATTCCTTAAACTTCCACGGTTGACAGGTTGGCGGAAATACTTAATACGCCCCTTCCCAACTTCTTTTACTAAAGCTTGAACGTCACCATCCGAACTGCAATCATCAACAACCTCTATTTGCATTAGTTCCGGACCTCTATCTTGAGCTAAAACACTCTCAAGTGCTTCTTTTATGTATGAAATACAATTGTACACAGGAACCATAACTGACCACAACGGTCTATTAACACCCTCCGGAACCGGTAGAATTTTGGGAGGCGCTATGGGTATGCGGCTATTCATAGATGGGCATAATTTACAAAAATTATATACGATTACATAAAAGATTGTAATTAATATATATTCTGCATAACTTTTTTACAAAATTTTAGTTTTTGATATCTGAAAAGTGCAAGTTAATCAACTGTGATTAGCCTTACCTAAAGACAAACCAGAATACTATATTTGAAAGTAGATTTAGTTAAACAAAATGAAACGCTCACACCTCTTCTGCATTCTTATACTATCTAGTTTTTTGGAGTCAAAAGCCCAAAAAATCACTATAACTACCATAGATAGCGCCACACACGTGGTTCCTGATGTAAGCAAAGCACCGTGGTACGGCGAAAGTTCTTTGGGGAATACTGTTGTAGATACTTTGCGCGTGGTGATGGTTATCGGCCAGGTACGAACAAACACGACAAATTTAAATGAGGGAAATCTTACCTGGAAGAAAGGGTATTATATTAACAGTAAGAATGTTTACTTAGATATTAACAAAAAGCCCATAAGCAATTTATACAGAGTATTTTCTACTTTTCCCTGGTGGTAGTAGTTATCAGCATCTAATAGAGAAACTCGGCAGCTCGTAAGCTAACTGATTTTCAGAAATGCTTCCCGAGCTTTAATCCAGGCTAATTTGGCGTTTTATACTTTCTTCAAGTGAGATAAATGTTTCGGTACGCTGAATACCTTCAATAGCCTGGATGCTATCGTTTAGAACTTCCCGTAAGTGATTAGTATCGCGACAGATGATTTTAGCGAACATGCTGTATGCACCAGTACAATAGTGTAGCTCTACAATCTCTTTAACTTTTTTCAACTTCTCAACAGCATCTTTATATATCGAACCTTTTTCAAGATAAATACCTAAAAAAGCGCATACATCATATCCTATTTTTTGTGCGTCAATTAGTAAATTTGAACCTTTAATAATGCCCAAATCCTGCATCTTTTTCATTCTCACGTGTATGGTACCGCCTGATACTATCAAACGCTTGGCAATTTCGGTATAAGGAATTGTTGCATCTTCCATCAGTAGTGCCAAAATCTGCATATCCAGATTGTCAATTTCTAAATTTGGGCTTCTTTTTTCCATTGAAAATTTTGAAAGATATTAAATATGGTCTAAGTAAATAAAAACTTAACAATAATTAAAATAAAATGTTAGAAAATTTGCAATAAAAATCACTTTATTTTAAATTTGCAGTAGACAACAACTTAAATGATTGTCAATTACACTGTAGGGTGGTGAAACAGGCAGACACACCTCCTTGTCTCGGTGGCGGAGAATCTGGAAAGACTGGCAACAGTTAACCACTCCTTGAAGGTTCGATTCCTTCCCCTACAGCTCCTTTCGTTAAATTGGTTTATAATTGGTTAGTTATTTAAAGCTCCTGCCCACCAGGAGCTTTAAATTTTATATCATTTTAGTTTAAATAATCAAGGCCATAAATGTTGTACGCTAGTACCTTTAGAATATTAGGACTGCTTTTGTGGTGTTTTGCTATATATCTTAAATGGGATGTACTGTAACTTAATTTATAATCTCTTAGTATACACAAGCAAAAAGGTGTATAAAACATCTGCACTTCTTTTCAGTAATGGAAAAATATTTCAGTAAAAAAATTAAAACGGTAAGATTAAAGCTTGGCTACAGCCAGTTCGACTTCGCTAAATTAATGCAGATGAGCCAAATTGAGCTGCATAAGATTGAGTCGGGACAGATAGCACCAAGGATTGAGGTGTTGAGTAAATTTGCCGAAGTAGCATTTTATGAAATTATTTCGCCTTTTAAAAGGAAGAATAAAGATAAAGAGGAGGAAGAAGACAAGGGAGATCCTGATTCGTTACTCTCTCTTATCAGAAATAATAACGAATAAATCTTAAAAAATCAGCCAGATCAAAAGACCTGGCTAATACTTATGAAAACATCCGTTTGAGAGGATAATTACTAACTATAACTCCTGCTTGCTCTCAATAGTATTTCTCAACTCATTATTATCTAATTACCCGCCCAACTATCCCGATCCAAACTTCTGTAATGAATAGCTTCAGCTAAGTGTTCGATTTTGATATCATCACTGCCATCCAGATCAGCAATAGTTCTTGAAACTTTTAATATTCTGTCATAAGCTCTGGCAGACAGCCCTAGCTTTTCCATGGCGCGTTTTAATAATAATTGACCGGCATCATTTATCTTGCAGATATCACGAACGGTTTTCGGACTCATTTGCGCATTAGAATAAACATCAGTCTTTTCTTTAAACCGTACTGTTTGAACTTCTCTAGCTTTTATTACGCGTTCGCGGATGAGGGAACTTGCTTCGGCTTTTCTATCAGATGATAGTTCATTGAAATCTACAGGAGTAACTTCAACATGCAAATCAATTCTATCCAATAATGGTCCCGATACCTTACTTAAATATCGCTGAACCACGCCCGGGCCACATACACATTCCTTTTCGGGATGATTATAAAACCCGCAAGGGCAGGGATTCATAGAAGCGACAAGCATAAAGCTAGCCGGGTAATCAACACTAAATTTGGCTCTTGAAATTGTAACTCGTCTTTCTTCCAAAGGCTGGCGCATTACCTCTAGTACGGTACGTTTAAATTCAGGTAATTCGTCTAAAAATAAAACGCCATTATGAGCAAGTGAGATTTCGCCTGGTTGAGGGTGTGCTCCGCCACCAACCAAAGCCACGTCGGTCGCAGTATCACTTATGGAGGTAACTTTAAATTTATTTTAACTGCTTATATTAAAGCTAAAAGGCATTTAAATAAGGCGGGGCATATTATTAGCTACGAGAACACAAACCACCATGCCTAAGATAGCACTGGATGAATCGAAATTTAGCAGATGGTAAATATAAATAGGCGGAAAATCTAATGCTCTAAAAGGATTTAAATTGGCTGAGTTTATAGCTTATCAATTTTAGTCAGTATCTATTCGCAACACTTCCACCTATACTTCCTAGGGTTAGTATGTACTTCTCACTACTCCACACTTGCAGCTATACCTAGCATCGCTCTTCTCGACTAAATCTCCTTACTATTATCAATTACTTTAAAAGTGCTAATTACCTGATCACCAAATTGAGTGATTTTAACTCAAAGTTCTGATGCTTCCAGACGTTCGTTCTAAGTCGTTCATATCTTCTATTAGCTATATTGATGTAAGCTGACATAAACCTAATCGGTGCCGAAGCCTTAATCATATAGCAAGTTTTCCATGTTAAGTAGAAGTTGACTTTTGAAGTATGATCTTGATTTTCGAAAGTAAGAATCAACCCATGATCATGAGTATTCTTTTGAACAATGGGATAGTCTTTGGTTAGCTTATCTCTAATTTGCTGCTCTGTTATCTGTTCCCGCATCAAAGTGAATAAAACCTGTGTTGCCGTAGACATAGTTCCTTCTTTTGTTTTTAAAGAACAGATTAATTGAAATATGCGTTGGTTTAACTTTCAAGCCCCCCGGTTGCTTTTGCATACTTTAAAAGCATCATAAAATCAGCTAATTCCTTTTTGGTTTTTACTCTTACTCCATAATTGTTAGTAATTGATACTCCTATAATTTCACTGATCGTAAAAATAGAATCAAGCTTAGTATCTTTTTCATACGAGATATGTCCCCCAATATTTTCAAGCACCAGAGGCTGTTGTCCAAAGCTTGAGCTCACACAAAATAAGAGGAAAGTGAGAAGGATTGAACAAGGCATATCTATTCTACTAATACGTTTAATCATCCGGAATTATTTGACTTTAAGCAATACGAAACAGCAATAAGCAAAAATCCAACTGCCATTATTATGAAGAATAGATATGTTGGCCACGCCTCACGAAGAAACATTTGAATATTAAGAATTGTCCCTAAGAGTACTAGAAATAATCCAACATATTTCAAAATTGGCTTCACTTTCATTCTTGTACGTCGGAAAAAGAATTGTGTTACCTGTTGGGTAATCTGTCAGCATAACTTATTGCTAAAGTAATTAGAACCAATGAGATAATCATCGTCACCCAACCTCGTTTCCACATCGGAGGCAGTATCACTTATGGAGGTAACTTTAATTTTTATTAACTGCTTAAATTAAAGCTAAAAGGCATTCGAAGCAGATTTTGGATAACAGGAAGGAGGAAGCGTAACTATGTGATAGGTGTTTTTTCTTTAATATTGCGCAATGGGCGATATGAATATCATTGATGAAATTACAGCTAAGCTTATTGCGCTGCCTGACGGGACGGAAGTATCTATGGCTTTAATAAATAATAAATCCATAAATTTCATTGGCCTAAATAAACAGAAGAGTCGAATAATTGAAGTGGATAACAAAGATTGCGCTTTTGAAATAGGCTCAATAACTAAAACATTTACTGCTAACATATTAGCTCAAATGGTGGCTAAACGGCAGGTTAACCTCGATGATACTATTGAACAGTATTTACGCTTTAAATTAAAAAACAGTCCGTCTATCGCACTGGGGCATCTTGTAAGCCACACGTCAGGATTGCCAAGACTACCAGCAGATTTCTTCTCACTTCCCGACTACATAGAAGAAAATCCATATTTGAATTATACTGAAGAGCGACTAATCAGCCATTTGACACAGAGCCTTAAACTAGAAAGCCCGGTGGGGCAACAGTTTTTATATTCAAACTTTGGGTCGGGTGTCCTTAGCTACACCCTTTCGAAAATAACAGGTCGCGAATTTTCGCAATTAGTTAAGGGGATGATTTTTACACCGCTTGAAATGTCTGATTCTACCTTTAATAAAGATGAAGTGAAGACTAAGCTTGTTAAAGGAATTAACCAACATGGCAATGTGACGGACGTGTGGGATGGAGGTATATTAAAAGGATGTGTGGGTATAATATCTACGGCAGCAGATATGTCAAAATTTGCATTATACCATTTAGATGTGGCGAACCCTGCGCTTGACATTCAATTTCAAAAAATAGCTGATATACGACCCGGAGTAATGATGTGCATGGGCTGGGCTGGCTCAGAGAATGCACATCAACTCTCTACATATTGGCACAACGGGGAACAGCGGGTAGTGGGGCATCTATAGGTTTTAACAGAAAGAAACAAACTGCTGTTGTAATCTTATCAAATATAGAACCCCATACCTATGGAAGAGTTTTAGAGCCATATGTGCAGAAATTATTATAATCCTTCAAAACTATCCATCCACTTTTTAATTAGTGCCACCCGACCTTTTATAAATTGTGTGTTGAAGAATATACTTGACCAATCGTCGAAATTTTCAAACTGAAAGCCTAAGTAAAATACCCAAAATGCAAATCCAAGATAAGGTATAGTACTAAGTTCTTCATTTGTTAACGTTCTTACTGTACGATAACTTTCTATAAATACATTAAATGCTCGGACCGCCTCTTCCTTACTAATCTTATTCGCGCTTACCTCAAAAAAATAATGAATATAAAAGGACATGATGTCGTTAACCAGATAGCCCTTACCTGCAAAATCGAAATCAAAAAACGTAATATTTCCGTCCTTATCAAAGTGGAAGTTCTTGGGTAGAAAGTCGTAATGACAATATCCGTAACTAAAGTCTTGAAGATTAAAATGCTGTAACTTCGCGATTACTGTATCAGCCATCTTATTTAACCATTTGTATTCTTCTTCGAGTTCGCTGAAAGCGGGTTTAAGAACTTCGAGAGGTTGTATAATAGTATTATCGATGGTATATTCTTTTCTGAAAAAGTCAATTTGGACATCAGACGAGATGTTGTGAATTAAAGCCATCTCTTTGCCTAATTTTTCCAGTTGTTCGTCAGTAAGTGAATAAACCACTGAACCGGGGGCAAAAGAAAATAATACACCATGCCTGATGCCCTCTGCAGCGTTGAATGCTTGAATATAGCTACCTCCAATATCTTTTATGGGGTAAGAAACTCGTGCACCTGCCGCCCTTAACTTGTTTAGGAGGTCAACCTCACCTTTTATTTCATTAAGCTTCCGATGCGAATCCCGATAAATTTTAAAGATGTATTTATATGTTTCATTCTCCAAAAGATAGGTATCACTTACATTTCGAATATGCAGGTTGCATCTTATATCAATTAGATCATAAACCTCTTGTAACTTGTCTTTTAACGCTACCGATGATAGTGTAGAATATTGAGTTGGGAAAATCTCCATTCCCAAACATAGAATTTATAGCCCATATCTTCGCTCAAGAGCCAAACAAGATTCTTTAGGTTGGGAGAATGAGCTATATGAAGTGATAACAGTTTCATTGTATATTATCCTACTGCTTTAAAACTATCGGTGCTCATAATGTTTTTTAGTACATTAGGCACTTCAATTGCTTTAATTGAACTAACTATATGCTTATAAACTGATTTTAGGAGAAAAGTATAGTAAAAATCAACTTTCAGAAGTGATTCAAGAACCAAATTTAAAATTGGTTAGGGAAGGCATTTATTATTGTAAAAAATCAAAAGTAACATTACTATTTGTGGATCTCGTAAAAGGGAACAAAGAGGAAAGATTTCATTTCAACGATTATTTTGAAGGAGTATTTTCATTGGGACTCCCAACCAAGTCAACATATGGGCGCCCCCTCAATCAAAGATATTACCACCGGGAGAGTCCAAATACATTTATTTACAAGGATACATGCAAAGATCAAAAGTAAAACTCAACCATTTGTTTACTGTGGCGAATTAAAATATTTCGAGTTTGACAAAAAGACATCAAAACCGGTTCACTTAATATTTGAAGCTGGGCAGTTCGATGAACTTACAGAAAACGAGAGCTTGCTTAAAATTTATCAATGGAGGCCAAAGTTTTCTGGAATGGAAAGATCTCAGAAAAACGCTTTTACAAGTAAGGTCTCAGAAAAACGAAAGCGAATTTTTAAAAAGCCAAATGAAACAGAACGGAGAGGATTAATAACCTCGAGAGTGGGTCAAGGTTATTATCGGCAAGAGATTCTAGAAAAATGGTCGGGGAAATGCCCAGTAACTGGTTGCAATATTCAAGAGATATTAATTTCTTCTCACATTGTTAGCTGGAGTGAATCTGACGATCAAGAAAGGTTGGATCCAGAAAATGGTATACTTCTTTCGCCGAATGTGGATGCCCTTTTCGATAGGCATTTGATATCATTCTCAGATGAAGGGAACATAATTATTTCCAGAAAATTAAATAAGGAGCTATTAAAGCAGCTGGGTTTAATTGAAACAGTAAATATCAACATAACTCCTGGCATGGGAAGGGCTGGCGTGCCTAAGATGACACGAGATGGATCGAAATCTGGAAGATGATAAATAATATAAAAGAGGCACTTTGGTTGAAGGAAAGGACTTTTCTGTTAGACCGAGGAGTCTAAACTTATATCTCCTTACCTAATGGAAGCTTGGTAAAAGTTGTTAAAACCTGATTTCCGGTGTTCACTATTGTTACTTTGACTCGTCTTGTCTTCCAAACATTATCACCGATCTTTTCATACCTCCTATTAGCGATATTGATGTAGGCATCTAAAAATCGTACAGGTGCCCAGCTTCGGATCATGTAGCAAGTTGGAAAGAAATAGAATGAAGCCTTAGAGATATGCTCGCTATTTTCAAATGTGAGAACCGGAATCAGTCCATGATCAACAGAATCCTTATAAACAATCGGATAGTCCTTGGCCAATTTCTCTTTTATCTGCTGCTCTGTTGAACCAATGAACTCAGCATACTGAGCTTTTAAAGTAAAAGAACAGAAGAGAATGATGGTGGCCAGTATAGGATTTAATAGACTACTCATAGGTACTTAGATAATTCAAATTTAGCAGTTTTTTAATACTTTATGTATTCATTAAAAGCTGACTAAATTATTAAACTTATCCAGTTCTTGGGAAATCAATTCCATCATAAAATCAGGAAGAATAGTTCCGTTAACTAAATGCCAACCATTGTTGGTGTTTATATGAGCATCCTTCCTAAACCAATATTGTAATCCTTTTGAATGCATTATATAAATGCCTTCTGAACTTCGCTCAACTCGCCTTTGATATACTTTTCCTTCGTGCTTGAGTGTGATTATTGCCATAAGTGTGTTTACTTTCCAAGCGTTGATAATTCTTCTAATTGTGGTGCTATCTGTTCTAAAAAGCCTTCCTCAAGTATATTATCACCATAAAGATGCCATCCATAGTTGAGATCCATGAACTCATCTTTAACAAAGATGTAATCTTTGCCTTTAGACGTCATTATATACCAGCCTCGAAAGTTTCTTATTACTGTCCTAGCGAATATCTTCCCATTAAATCTTATCCTTATAACTGGCATACCTCAAAGCTAGATATTACTAATAATATTGGCAATATCTTGGACAAATTGTTAAAAGATTCAGTCAGCTTACTTTATTCAGAACTTCAGCAATCTTCTTTACAAGTTCAACATTTGGAAGTTGATTCTTTTCAATAGCTGCATCAGGAAGAATCGCTCTATACTGTCTTTCTTCATCTGGTTCAAAGTGAATTTCAACTCCTTCAATATCGACTACTAGTCTGTGTATATAACCATAGAGAATTAGCTTTGCTTCAAATTCAATCTCTTCACCTTTATACTCAATTGGTATTTTCAGTAGTTCATCCATCGTATTACTAAAGTAGTAGAAATAGGTATATTAGTCTTGTGAAAAGACTTTTACCGATCCTAGTTTTCCTTTTAATAAGTACGGTTGCATTCAGTCAAGAGATCATTACTGGCAAAGTTGTAAGCATTGCTGATGGTGACACTTTTACAATTCTTGTCGATATTTGGAGTATGGCTAATCCTATTGCTCTGTGGGAATTTAGACTTAGATGATTTTATCATGAGTAGTGACAAATTTAGAAATGTATTTGGTGCGATCCTTTTAACTATTGTGAGTCTGATAGTGCTTTTTATGCTATATCTGTTCTTTTGGGGACCGCACGGAGTTCTTTAAACATGAATAGGTGTTTGAAGCTCATTTGTTGCCTATTAATTATTGCATTTATAATTGGAACTATCATTATGGGTGTAACAGCGTACCAATTTTTATGAACCTCTATCAATTTCTTCAGTTTAATCCTTCAGAACAAGCAAATGCTGTTCGGAACAAGGTAAGTTCCTAGCTCACCGCCAGGATGAATTTCATAATTATGACTTATATGGGATCAACGATTTCTTTTGTCGAGGTGACCTACCAAGGTGATGTAAATAAGATCACAGTAATTCCTTTTAGAACTATGAGAATACTTAAACCTTACTGGCAAAGTGTGTCAATTGATAAAATTGAAGGGATGCTGTAGACATGGAGCTTTAGGCATAATAAGTGACGAAAGAAATATCAATAGAAATTTAATCACACCATGTGGTCATAAGTTCTCAGAATGAGATTGGCTTTTTCGGATAAGTGGCTTTTAAAGGCAATTAAGGCGTTGGTACTCAATTTGTAATATAGTCCATGTCCCTCCCCAAGGACGTTTTTCATAGGTAGATGTAGGGTCAGAATTAAATTTCTGACCCTTTTTTGTTTATCTATTTACTATGGAAGATCGTTCAATCAAACATTGATTGTTGGTTTGATATATCTCCTATCAAGAAATCAATTTGAGCTCTTGCAAGATCGCTTTAGAATGGACCTCTAATCTGTGGAGATTGAAACGCCAGTTTATATACATTGCACCTATACCCACGGCCCACAAAGAAAGAAGAAGGAACGGGATAGGGAAAATGTTGCTATCATCGTTGATTAAAACCCAAGATAATATCAATAGAACTATTATGATCAGGAATGAATTCGTTAAATATATCCACGTATAAGGTTCTATTGTACATATGATTTTTGTTTCGTTGTCAGACTCCTCAAAATCAAAATAGATTGTGCCTATACCTTTAAATGGCTCTATCATTGATATCCATCGGTCGACTTCTATACGATTGATTGTTATATTAAATGATTTATACTTCACTAAATCCCAGAAAGACCATTTTTCTTTTGATATTCCTGTTTTCTCTTAATCTCAGCAAAGATACTAGCGATAGTTCGTGTGGTGGTGATTTCGTAACTGTGGGTGAGCTTCAACATGGAATAATGTAGGTCTAGCTATCAAATGTAGGCATCAGCATCTTAATGCAAAAGCCCTGGTTGAACCCTAGGCTTTATTTACAGTACTTAAATTCGTAACATTGATTGTCCTTCCAAAGGACTTGTTTTCATATGTAGATGAAAAGCTGACTATTAATTTAGTGCGGCCTATTTTGATCTAAATGATTTAAGATGATCTATATATTCGGCCTACGCGCATTATCGTAACCGCCTGAACTGTTTATTAGTGTCCCAACTAACTAGCTTTTAAGAATCTAAGTGATAACGCAAAACTTTCTAAACACAAACAGTACTCATGACCGAACCATCTCTTCTTACAGCTGCCATCCAATCAATCCTCAACAGAATACCTACCGGCGATCAAATAGAATTCATGAACATGACGGAAGAGCAATTCACGGAGGGAGCGCATTTTAGCCTTGGAGTCAACATTAGAAATGATTTAGGTCTGTGGAAGCCTGATAGTTCTTTAGCCGCATGGTTCGTCTCTAATGGTGTAATAGAAGCGGATGACATGTGCGACATAATACTAACTTGCGTTTATAGAAAAATAATGGCAAGGGAGATTGATCTAAAAGGTCAGCTAGAGTATTTTCAGGAGTGAATACTTAACTTTGCTTGCATGAAAAACATCTACCTAATTGTTATACTCTTATTATCAAGTATTTATTCGATAAGCCAGGTAAAAGAGGCTTCAATAGCACTATATGCAACACCAAGTGACTTCGTCCATAACAGGAAAGCTAATGTAAAAGCTATTGCTATTATTAAAGATGAAAGTGATCAACATCTATCACTTAAATCAATTATAGACTCTTCAAGTAGGAAGAATATCAAGAAGGTGTTTACGGCTTGGGGTTTAGAATATAACGGAAATAAGTATTTCAATTTACAACACTCAAGTGATTTATTCCATCCACAAGTCTTTATAAAGCTTGATATAGTCGGGAGATATAGCGTGGCTTTTATTGATGACAACTCACCTAAGATATTGAGGTCCAGAGAATCTACTTATTACGGCGTGGGCTTGGCAGGGGCAGTAACGGGTGTTCTTGTAAATGAATCTTATAAATGGAATAAGAACTGGTTTGATAAGAACGGAAAGCAGAAGAAGATAATTTTCATTGATAATTATGAGTTTAATCCAAAAGCAATAGGAAGCTATTTAAGCAGAGTTCAGCTAAAAAAGCTGCTGCCATCAACAGATTTCGAGACCCGAGTGAAAGAAATTCCGTTTGAAGAAATAGTAGAAATAATAAAATCCCATAACGAATTGGAAGCAGCCCAGCCGTAAGTGGCAAACTGCACGTCTGTAATTAGATATGTTGACCACGCCTCACGAAGAAACATTCGAATATTAAGAATTGTCCCTAAGAGTAGGTAACTTTAGATTTGTACTAACGGCATTTATTAAAGCTAAAAGGTATTCTCATATTAAAAAGGTATGGTTCTAGAGCTATTTATATCTGGATAACAGCCCACCTAGAGCTGGTTTTTCAGGCAACAGTAAAGCTATTTTTTTTTATCATTTTACAATTTCTCTAAAACGGGTACCTTCTTCATGCCATTTTTTTATAAAATGATAAGCAATCAGGCCCACTTCTTCTGCAACGTCATCCTTATGATCGGTATGGCAATAACCTATATAATGGACGTATTCATGACAAATATGTACAGCGTATGCGTGAGTGAAAGGTAATTCTTTCCCCATGTCGCATTTAATGTTTAAATAATTTGATGTAACCTTAGGGGTTTGCTTTTTCGAGGCAGGACACGTGTTCCCAAGTCCAAAGCAAATAAAGTAAAGAGGCGGCTTACCCATTCTTTTCAACCTAAAGTCAATTTCAGCTTCACTTGACCGAAAGATGCTATCTAAAATAGTTGCACCAGTTATTCGCTCCTGCCTTTCCGGCACATTAGTTCCACAATCAAGGCAGTAATTCGAGTATTTAAAAGACAATTTTTTCAACGAGTCCTGAAACTCTATTGAATTAAAAAGGTAAGAGGATAGTGCCAGGGAAGTTTGGAGATCCTGTTTAGAGAACTTTTTCACTTTCGTGGTTAAACTTCTTGATTTTATCGTAATATTCCTGCCTTGTGTTTGACCCGCTAATTCTAGGGAGCAAATGAGTGTAAATATTGTGATTAGTGGTGATATTTTAAGCATTCTTCAGTTCGCTAGCCTTTTAAATTATATACTGGGGTTCCTTTCACTAAGGAAATGATTAGGTTTTCACAAAGAGGAGTAATAAAATACAATGATCACGGCCTTTTTTTATCTACTTAATTCTTTTTGTAACGCAGGGAATATTGTCAAACCGAATGTCATAGCTTTCGGTTGAACTGCGTTATCTGAGGTAAATAATGGGATATTCAAATTGAGAGAAAGCCTGTCAACTATTTTTATCCCCGTGTTCACTTGTCCAATCCAAAACGCTTTTTCTTCGCCCCGTTTGATGTTACTATAGAATGATTCAGTACCCATGATTTTTGCTACTTTGAAATTCGCAAACAGATTAAATTTATTGTCCTTCTCATTTAGTTGTATGAATAGTTCATTCCCGAAATCAAAATAACCGATAAAATCTTTCTTATCGATATCAGAACCAAGAATGGGAAAATCACCGACAAACTTTGGCATGACTTGCGAAAGAATCAAGTAATTTCTCCGCTGAAAATACAACCAAGGGTAGGAAATATTTAGTGTCGTCAGTCCGCCCCCTTGAAAGACTTTTTCGATGGTGTTTAAACTAGTAGTCGTATCTTTTGTCGCGAGGAAAACTGTATTGAAATTAAGGCGGAATATGGAAACATAGCCGGAAATCACTTCCGTATTCACAATTCCTCTATCGGACCGGCCCTGTATAGCGATGCTATTAACCGTATGGACGTCTGAGTTCTGAACACCCTCGTAGAAGAATTGAGCATCCGAAGACTTCCTTACTGGGATAACAACATTGTTCCATTTTGGTCTGCCAGTTAGCCTGTTAATGGCTTCTAGTAAGTTAATAGTGATTTTGTAGTCAGCACTCAGTGACCGCAGGGCTATTAGTCTGTTGTTATCGGCTGGTGTGGTTACGCCCTGATTCTCAATAGTTGTAGCCAAGGCATCTATGGAGTCTTTCAGGAATTGCGCTTTTGTTTGCAGAGTAAACGCAAATCGACTATCTATAAATTCTGTGCCAGAAAAGTCTGGGAAAACTTTCGTGATAACTAGTTTGTCGGTACTCGTAAGCTTATATGTGCTACTATAATAAGACCTAAAAGTTGGAACTTGAGACGTTGCCTCTTTAAAGAGAATTAAGAATAAGAATACAAAAATCTGCAAGAATTTAATAGGAAATTTCATACGATATGCTAATTATGAATAGGTGAAGCCAAAATAATAATTATGCTTTAAAAGTAATTTAATTTTTCACTTTTTTAATTGCATGGTAAGATTTAAGCTAAGCCTAAAATATTTGTATCAGGCTAAAGACTTTATTTTTAGGTTCCTGATCTGATTTTGTAATAGGGTACTAAGGTTCTTCGTATGACAGGAGCAAAGCTATTATAGAATACCGTCTTCTAAGCAACAAAATTCCAATTGGTAATTTTAATTTTTATATAATTTAGTTATGTTTAGATGTAATTACAAAGATCATTAATTCTGTAAGATTACAGGCTACATTCGTTACTACCTTCCTAAAATTGAGCTTATGAAAAATATTCTTCTTTTTAATCTACTACTTTTTTCTGCCTTCATTATTGGATGTAAGAGATACAAGGTTCCAGCTGAAAAACTTATACTAGCCGAAGAATCACAATTAAATAAAAAGCCTAAAGAGGAAATAAAAGGAACACCTGTTATCAATCCAAATGAAATCTGTACTACATATCAGGTAACTTGGGATGCTGGAGAAAAAGAGTCTTTATTACTTGACCCTTCAGAAGATGTAATTTTTCCAGGTGCTATTATTCAATCTGAAAGCCTTCAAAATGGGAAGTTTACCCCAGTAACAGGAAAACGTTACCCAATTATTATTTCTACTCCTTTGTTAAATGTCAAACGAAGTTCAGATACTATTCAAAACCCAACTCTCAATTCTGTCACTGAGTCTATAAAAAAAATATTGCTATCCAAGAATTCAGGTGTACAATATGAAAGATACGTCTTAAATATAACCGATATATATTCTGAAGAGGATTATAAGTTAAAAGTAAACGCTTCTTACTCGTTTCCCAGCGGATCTGTGAGATCCGGATTTGATTTTTCAAACGGTCGCAAAAAGTCTAGATTCTTTGCGGATTTCACCCAGATTTTTTACTCTATCAATGTAAATAATTTAGAGCGGGATGAATTCTTTAAAAAGAAACCAGACGCAAATCTTGGATTTTCACCAGTTTATGTTGGTTCAATTAAATATGGGAGAAGAATCATGTTGGTTATTGAATCTGATTCAATTTATAACCATAAAAAATCAGAGTTAGAAGCAGAGTTCACAGGGATTTCTACTGGTGGATCATTAAGTGCGGAATCTTCAGTTTCTAAATTAATTCGGGAAAAATCGATTAAAGTTTTAGTTGTAGGAGGAGGAACTAGCAATAATAATAAGTGGAGTGTAATAACAAACCCAAGCCAGCTTTACGATGTAATTAGAAAAAATGCTGTTTGGGATCCTAGAACTAATCCTGGAGCTCCAATGACTTATACTTTAAGACATACTTCAGATAACTCCATTTTTATGGTTGCCCAAGCGGGAAACTATACAGTAAGGAAATGTGAATTGAATCCGACTCAAAATTACTTATTTACTCCTACTGTCAGATCCATTACAAACTTACCAGCACGACATCTTGGTGGAGATCCAGAATTTAGAGGCCATGGCCCAAAGGTTGATTTAACAGTTACTTTATCTGTTATCGACAATGAAGTTTTTGCAAATATCCATTGCACGTGGTTAGAATGGGATAGAGGGGGAAGTACTCCGCAAGAAGATTTTTCAAATGGAGTAGTTGATGAAAGAAGATCGCTAGGAAAAATTCCTGAAGATTTACAGTTTCTTGGTTTTAATTCAAAAGCAACATTTCAGCACACTTATATTGAGAGTGATGAAGAGCCAGATGGAGCTTCATATATTCAAGGGGATTCTTTTGTAAAGTCTTGGACGATTATTGGCGACACTCATGGAAACGATCTAGAAGGGAGAACCGGCATAGTAAGAATTGAATTTCATCCTTTTTTGTTAAATGTCAAAAAGATAAAATAGATGAATATCTTCTCCGTCTATTAGAATATGTAATTAAGGTCCTGAAAAACAGTTATGAAAATTTTTCTATTGTGTGTCTTTAATACTATACTTTCATCAAGTATTGCAGCCGCGCAAGTTAATTATAATCAATTTCGTGGAGTTGCTTGCCACAATTGTTATGAAAGAACAAGAGCTAAAGATATTACAGAAGTACTGGCTTATACAACAACATTAGAATTGGACATTTGGGATTCACGACAATTCTCCAGCGGATCTGGAGGCACACTAGATAAAGACTGGTTTGTTAGGCACTTTCCTCATGATAAAGGAAATTTGAATTGTTGCGGGGGAACATTAAAAGATTGTCTAAATCGAATTAATCAATGGTCTAACAATAACCCAACCCATACGGTTATTACAATTTATATAGACAAAAAAGAAAATTGGAGTGGAGAAAACGAAACCAGAACACCAAGAGATTTGGACGAGTTGTTATTATCTGTTTTTTCTCGAAAAAAGATTTTTATTCCATCTGACTTGAGAAAAAGTGAAGCTACATTAAAAGAAGCTGCAGATAACAATTTATGGCCTGATATAAATTCTCTTAAAGGAAAGTTTCTTTTCGTATTAACAGATGCAACTATTACACTACCTTTTGTACCTGAACCTAACCCCTTAAATGATTACTTGAGTAATAGAAAGGAAAGTTCAGTTTGTTTTGTAGCACCCGAGATAACTTCTGATATGGAAATAACAAAGCCTTCAAAAATTGACCTTTCAAACTCGAACTCAATTGTGTTTTTCAATATTAAGTATCAAAATAGTAGCTACCTATTGAACTTTTTAAGACAAGAAAATTATGTCAGTAGAATTTTTGGAAGTCCAGAGACTGCTGAGGCGCTCCATTCCCTCCTCCAAGAAGGAGCAACGTTTGTAGCTTTGGGTAATTACAAATTAAAAAGTGATATTAAAATCGAAAAGCGTAAAACTCGAAATAGGTAAGATGAGGGATAATATAAATTCAAGAGGTAATGGAATAACTTTTTTAATAGTTAAGATCTTAAATTATGTGGAAGTATTACTTTAATTGTAATGGCCCGCTAATCATTGAAGCTGGGAATATTAATGAAGCAAGAGAACTTTGTAGGCTAGAATACGGTTGTGATCCATGCGAATATTTGGGATGTGACCCTGAAGGAATATGTGACGGATCAACAAGTTGGAAACCAGATGATGAATTTCTTAGGAAAGCAAATGAAAGGAGACAAAAAAAATAATTCAAGTCCATATTGCCTTACCTTTTTCAGATACTGTTAATTGAAATTTCTGTTCAAGACTATTTTTATGAGACCATCTTGTTGCTGGAAAATTACATTGCAGAATAGCTCTATTAATAACCTAAATTACAATGCCGTATATAGGCGGGATTACAAAACTAACGTTTTGCGGTGAAGATGACACGCCAATAGTAATACTAAGCTGTTATTTGATTTTACGGTTCAAGTAGGTGTTAATAATAGATGTAATGGTTATCCCCCGAAAATACTTTACCGTGATGCATACTTAAAATGTATATCTGAAAAGAACCAACCTTTCGAAATACGTCATGAGAAATCTAGAAGTTTAATGCGAATTCGTAATATATAGATGATATGCTCAGGCAACCTTGACCTTTCAGTTATTGCCATACCGGTTCAAGCAAGATTTACTAAACCAGGAAAAATTGATGAGCTATGTAAAGTCCAAAAACATATGCTTTATCTTAATCGTAGTGTGATCAGAAACATAATATGCATACCCGTTGATTGAAGCACTAATGCTGATTACTTCACCATCACGCTTATCCTTTATCAGAAGCTTATTCAACCCAGATACGTTATTTGAAACATTACCCTCTAATAAATAACCTACCAAAAAGCCATCATGGTACTTCGTAGACACGTAATTATCAATACCCGTTTTGATATATCTTCTTTTTAAGGCAGAATCTCTTTCTTTAAGATTTTTAGCCTCCATATAGTATCTATATTCAAATGACGAGTTTATTGTAGTAAATCTTAAATCTATCCTTGCGGATTTTTTAGCAAACCCCTTTGTGACGGCGATCTTATCATCGCGTAGACGGTCTTCCGTATTGTTTATAATACACCAGTCCAATCTTTGTGGGTTATCATCAATGAACCTTGATAGTACTGCTGTAATATCCTCCTCCTCTAACGTGGTTATAATTACCTTAGCTGATATGGCAGAATAATATGCATTAATTACTAGCTGTATACACCTGGTATGAAATTCATTTTTAAATACAGCTACATAAACGGGGTTTAATGCTCCAGCCATCTCAACGCATGTGTAATATTTCGTTAAGTAACTCAGTAGCATCTTCTATTGCCGCTCCCTTTGACCAAAATCTTCTTTGATTAGGTCGAATGATGTAAATATCATCCTGATCATAGTAATTTAACTTTTTTCTAAAAAAAATGTTGGTAGCCTCTTTTTTGTACAATTGTTTATCAATTTGTTTTAGTTCAGTAGTTACGTCTTCTGAAGAGTAATTAATTTCACTTACTCTCCCAAAGCTTAGTTTTATCATTGCTAACGGGCTGCTTTTATATAATCGATAAATAGTTGCTGCCACTTTCAATTCTGACTTATGAAGATAATCACCTAACTCAATACTTAACGTTTGAGCATACTCCTTAGATACCTCTTCTGTAACCGGTAACAAACTGGGAGACTTACTACCCTTAAATAATAATGGGAAGGTAACTTTCACTGCATTTTCAATGATCATCTGACTTTTTGCAGAAAGATTGAAAAAATTATAGATCAACTCATTTATCTCACTTTCAAATCGAGACAAATCAGTTTTGAAAATTTCATTACCCATTATTTCTTTGTCATATACATCAGCTAATGTATAAAGCTGCTCATCATTTAGAGCAAATGGAAGATCATAAACTTCATTAGGCTTGATTTCTTCCCGCTCAATACCAATTGATGCCGAGACCATAAATAAGTAATAATATGCAAGGTTAGAATTGATATAACAAGAAAGCCCCTTCAAAATCCTTTCATCTGAATGATGCAAGCCGAGAACCTTGCTGTTAAATGAACAGGCTGTTCCAATATACGAACTGCATACTTGCCAATTACTCAAGCCTTCTTTAATTAAAACATGTGGAGCCCGATAGGCTGCTTTAACGCCTGTCCTTCTAAAGGCATTGATCTTAGGCAGTTTGTCAGGATTTAGATCATAGTGCTTAGCATATAATTTTACAGAATTGGGGGTTAAGCCCTCATTCAGCTGAATAAAAGTTTCCGAATGATATCTTTCTATATTTTTAGGTGGTAAATAATTATTAGGTATTTCGTCATCGATTATGGGTTTTTTTGTTGAATCCATAAGAAACTGAAGACCTAAACCTTTCTTAATTTTTTTTACAGCTATATAGTCAGAAAGTTTACTCCCAGAATCTAATTTCTTAATTAAATTGATATCGCCTATGCCACCCCACATAGCAATCTTCCATATTTTAGCATTAGATGCCCTACAATCAGTCCTACGTAAATACTTTATATCAGTACTGTCTATAACTATTCCTTCCAGCACATCCATTTTAAGGTATGTTTTAGGAGCATAATAAATTATGTTCTCATCCTCTACTGGAGGATTCTCTTTTTGATAAAACACAATACTGATAGGGCCCACTGCTGATCCAAACAGCGACCCTCCTAAGTTTGTGGGAACTTTACGTAGAATTGAGAAATTAAATACCTTTTCAACGTAACATTCATTGAACAGCCAATCTCTAAACTTTTGATAGGTAGTACTTGTATTGGTTAGAACTTTGGTATTAAAAATCAAAGCGATTTCACCCTTTGGGGAAAACTTGATTGCCTTATGCAAAAATGGTAAGACCATTTCTTTAGCAAAACCATAACTTTCACAATAATCACGAATGGTTTTAGAGAGGCTTTTTGTTCCAAATGGAGGGTTGCCAACTACCAAGTCGAATTGTAACTCCTCAATATCAAGGTTTTCAGATATTGTATCTCGTCTAAATAAATTCCTACCCTGCTCTTTAAGTGTCGAATCTAATGGATCACTGATTAGGTTAGGCAATTCCTTTTTTTGCCAAAGTGTCTTTGGGTTAAGATTTTCCAATAAAGCTAAATAAAGGCTAAAAGCTGCAACTTTAATAGCTTTAGGATCTAATTCAATCCCATAAATATTATCAATCAATAATTTTTTTAGAACAGTATAATCAGTTAGCTTTTCACCCTTATTATTTTCATACCGCTTGATTAGCCGTTTAAAGCTTTCCACAAGGAAAATTCCTGAACCACAGGCAGGGTCAAGTATTTTAACATTATATTTAATTTCAGTGCTATTTACTGGAAGTTTTTGATTTAAGACTAATTCTACAAGTGACGGTGGAGTATAAAAAGTACCTGTCTCATCTTTCTTTTTAGCGTCAACAGCTGTTAAAAAGTTTTCATAAATCTCACTAAGAAGTTCTATCTCAATAATTTTGAAATTAAAAATTCTCCAATTATCAAATAACTCAAGTTGGTTTGGATTATCAAGTCCAGTTATAAAGCATTTCCTAATAAGATCAAGATGGTGTGGCTTAACCATTTCCTGCTCGTCATCATTTACCGTAAATAAATTGCCTTTGAAGTGGGTTTCTAATTCTTGAAATAATTTATAAGTAGCTGGTACACTTCCTAATATGTCAAAATAACTTTCTGCGTTGTTTTCTATCGCTTTATAAAACGCCTCATCAGTGGCATCTCTATCTTCTAAAAACAATAGAAACAAGGATCGCATAATCAATTTATGGATTAAATTGATATCCGATAAGCCGTCTTCCTTTAATCTGGCTGCCACATTAATCAAGCTTTCAATGAGATATTTATCAACCCTACGTTGTAAGTTGATCTTCTTCCTGATCGCAGCGGCTTCTTCTAATGACCAGATTAGCCCTGTATCTACAGCTATACGTGAAAATATTCTATTTAATGTTGCTAATTTCTCCTTGTCTGCTTTTTTACAACGATATAATTCCAGCTTTTGAGTTTCACTTTCAAAATCTGTTTCTTGTGATAAGTAAATTGGTTTTTCAGAACAATTGTATATGCGAATTTCTACTTCTGAAATCACATAAAATTGCAATACCTTCTTATAGTTCCATACATCATGATGGATACGTGATATTATCTGTAGAGAATTTAATCCAAAATCCTGAACTTTTTTTATAAACACCGCCGGGAGGTCAGCGCAGAAGTACACTTTATCAATACCAGATGTCTTGGCGAAATTAATTACATCATTTTGATAGTCAGATAACTCGGATTTCCCGTCCGTCGTTGATATCGCCCGCTCAAATTCTAATTCACTGATAAAGAAATCTTTCTCCATCTATTTAAAAAGATATTTTACCACTCAAGTCTTTAAAAAGCTTACACACACCTTAAACATACTAATTATTTAACAATATGCTCTATTAGGGCATAAAGATATACTAATATATTTAGTATTCTGCTTTCGTTTTAACATAGCATTAAAAGTTAGGGTATTGTGTGATTTAATAAATAAAGCACATACTGAAGAGGTATAGTGAGGGGTTTGAATAAATAGTTAGTGATTTGTTATCTTAATTGTGATTAACATCATAGGGTTCAAGTAGTTTGCATTTTCAAACTGGAAGCTGTCAAATTAGGTTCTTATTTCTTTAAAGATCGTTTAAGTATTTGCAGCTTCCAGCTCTTTTGCGATTTCAATATATCTACAACAGGTGGCTCTGCTCAATCCTAATTGTTCACTAATTTGTTTAAGTAGGTTGCATCTGTATCTTATACAGAACTAAAACAGTTCAAGCTTTCGACAACGCTTAGGAGATAATCCAGCTTTTCTACTCCCCATTCTTCCTCTTGCTCTGGCTACTGATAATCCAGCTAAGGTTCTCTCTTTCAAACTCAGCTAGTGAAGCAAATATGTTGAAGGTGAACCTGCCTGTAGCTATTTCTGTATTAATGCTCTGCACCTTAACTTTGAACTTCAGCAACAACATCAATTAGATCCCTTAAACTTCTTCCCAATCTGTCAAGTTTCCATACGACCACAGAATCTCCTTTTCGAAGCGTCTGCATCAGATCTTTTAACGCAGCCTCTCTTTTGATTTTGCCAGAGATTTTTTCTTCAAATATTTTTTCACAGCCTAACCTTTTTAGTTCATCTTTTTAATGATCTGTAACGGCTAAAACGAATTCATGAATGAGCCAAAACGAAGTCATGATTGCTAACGTGTATTTCATTAAATCATAACTAAAAAGAACACACCCCTACTAAGATAAATACAGCATTATTGGTGAAACAGTTAGTTTTTTGTTATACTTTTATTGTGTGAATTATTTTACAACATGAAAGTTAAATATAATCGGGTTTCGACACTCCAACAGACTGGCCTTAGGTTTACTGACGATAAAGAAAAATACGACCTAGTTCTTATGGATAAGGTTTCAGGTAGTATTTCTTTTAAGGAACGGCCACAAGCTAAACGGTTAGTCAAGCTAGTCGATGATGATAAGGTTACTGATCTAATCGTAGAAGAATTCTCCAGGCTAGGTCGAAATACAGGCGATGTTATCAGTACCCTTGATTGGCTGGAATCAAAAGAAATAAATGTTACTATTAGAAATCTCGGTTTACAATCACGGCCAGACGGTATACGAAATCCCATTTGGAAGATGATTAGTTCTGTAATGTCTTCTTTGTACGAAATGGAACTACAGAATATCAAAGAAAGAACTACTGTAGGTAGAATGGTTTATGTTCAGAATGGCGGTAAACTAGGTAGACCGAATGGCTCCCATGAAAGCGACTTAAAGTTTCTACAGAAACAAAGCTCTTTAATAATTGCAAAGTCGCTAAAGAAAGGCTTTACCGTGAGAGAGGTAAGCAAGGTAGCAAATACATCTACTAAAACTGTGATGAAGGTAAAGAGACTAATTATATCATGCAATCGGACGAATATTGGGTGTCATAAGAATAACAGTTGAACATTATATTAAATCCAGGAAGATCAGAGTGTAGGTTAGCCAAAGAGTGTGATCACCCGAAAATCTCTTAGCGATACATTTTGTCAAAATATTAACGAACCCCCAACTTCGAAGCTTGTTGGAATAAAAGTCCTGGCTCAAATTGAACCAGGCTTCTTGTCTTTATAAAATTGGTACCAGTTGAAAACTCGCACCAGCTCTCAACTTACACGCTCGCACTAGCTGGGGGAAGAATGGCATATACTAAACTTATTCTTATTAATCATAGGTAATTCGAAAACATGCCTTTTTTAATTCTGCTTCTGTCAGGATCATCCTCCTGTCGTAAAGAGAATCGCTTATAATAGTCTCCCATTTTCGAGATCGAATAGTTTTCTCGCTGAAAAAGAAGACAGATACCTTTTTACTACTACAGTTTAAAACGGGATTACCAGCGGTGCCACCAATATACACCGCTCCCCAGCTATATGCATCTATTCTATAATTTGGGGCGATAGTGTCTTTGAGCGTTATTCCACATTGATCGGTACTTTTTACATTTCCTCTATTAAGGAAAAGTTCAAGCCCAGGTTCATTAGCTGATAGTTCTTCCGAACAGGTACTAAGTACATATATTGGGGAATCCGTGTAATTTAATATTTCTAAAGAGCCGGACGGTGGATCATAGGCCGGGCACCCCCAAGTAAACAGACAGGAAATTAACAAAAAGTAAATTAAATTTTTCATTTGCAAGTAAGTTAAGGCCATAGTGGTGTGGCTGTTCTAATTCGTATGGTATCCCAGAGGCTGAGGTCTTTAATTGGAAATCTGTCGGTTGGCCAAGTGCCCGGCTGATGTTTGAAATACTTGTACGATTCATAGTTTGCCCAAGTCTCAGTCCAGAAATCTTTATGCTCATGACCAAACTTTCCATCCATCGCACCACTCATTAAACTTCCCTTTCCTATTAGATTGTAAAAGCCAACAAGTCCTAACTTCCTAGCTTGCAAAATGTGCCCAAACTCGTGTTTCATCAAAAATGGGTCGTAATTTCTAGAAAACACTCCTTGACCAACAGCAATTCTTCCCCCCGCTTCACTCGGTAATGTGATTCCCCCGGACCTTAACTCTTTGGAAGCTCTATAATCGCCCAATTTTTGCGACTCATAAACCGGTATTCCATCTCTATATTTACCTACATACTTAGCTTCAACCGTTTGATTTGTATTAGAAATATTATGTGCTCCAATACCTTTAGAGAGGTCCAAGGTGGTTTTTCCAGAGAAAAAGTTTGCATCATTTCTGACCGCGTTTAATCCGCCACTAATACCCCCCATTATTCCTCCAGTAATTGCCCCTGCAATTCCATTATTGAATCCCGAATAAAACGCAGAGTTTAAAGATGACCCTCCCATCAGGGCATTTCCAAAACCCGATGTAAAGCCAGAAGCAAAGGAACTGGATGCACCCACTGCAGCCCCTGGAATAAAACCAGTGCTTCCACCTATAAACGAACTCATCCCACTACCAACACCCGCTCCAACCAAGCTTGCCGTGCCTCCAACAACAAGATATCCAAATCCTTGGGCAAAATTATCAATATGGTCTAAATTAAATGCAACATTAACCAGCCCTGACATGATGAATACAGCTAACAGTGGCACCTCCCCACTCGGATCAGTATACTTAGTAGGATTATTCAATACATACCCATATCTATTGAAGTTCTGCGTATTACTCGGGTCCTGAACAAAATTATCCGGCTGCAAGAACCGGTGCAGCTTCGCATCATACAGCCTTCCGTTCATGTGGATAAGCCCAACACCCATCAGGTGCTCATGCCCGGTATATCCTCTGTCGGTGATTACGAAAGCCGCCAGGTTGTTGCCGTTCCCGTCCGTCAGCTTTACAATATTCCCCCAGGCATCAAATTGTCTTTTCTCTTTTGCAACGCCCTGGTTATCGGTAATAAGCAGGATGCTTCCCTGATAATCTCGGTGCAGGTAATATAGGTTTTGCGTGATAGTAGTAGTGGTATTGCTATGTACTTCTTTCCAAAGCGCAGGAGCGGAGTAGGCATCGCCTCCCATATAAAACACAAAACTAGTGGTACCTGCCTGCATGTCTTCGGTGATCTCCATGCTGCCGTCTTCACTATAATGCCTGCGGTATCTGCGGGACATTTTGTCTGCGGCTTCATCACCATAGTACATATGAGATCTTTGCTGTGCAGCATTATACTGGAAGCTGATTTTTTCTTTGCCCTGCTCGGCTATTTCTACCGGGCTCTTAAAGGCATTGTAACTAATTTGCTGCAACTTCCTTGCCTGGTAGTACGTGCTTGCAGTACTGGTCAAGGTGTTTAACCCGGTTTGCTGGTATGAATTATTATTTAGAAACTGGTAATCCCCCAAAGCACTGTTATTGGTAATTCGCCCTCTGATATCGTAGGTATGGATTTGCGGACCGTTGATATCATTAAAGCTGGTCAGGCGGTCAAGGCCATCATATGCAAAGCTTTCAGCACCTGGAAACATACTATTATTACGATTGCTAAGGTTGGCTTTCAACGGGTCGAACGTATAGTCTAAATCCATTAATACCGTATTGGTAGCTCCAAGCTTTTCGGTCTTCATCTCCTGCGGGAAACCGTAATCATCGTAAGCATTGGTCTGCTTCATGGCACTGCTGTGTAGATAGGCCATGGTTACCTGGCTGCGGGCATTAACGCTGATTACTTCCCATATCCTTACTCCCGTGCTGTTATCAGTGATGAATTTTAATCCGCCATTTACGTAGTTATTAACAAGGGTTTTGGTGGCCGTCTTATTGTTCGTTTCGTTCTTTGCTTCTGAGGTTTCGGTAAATACTCTGCCAAAGCTGTCATAAGTGAGCGTCTTTACAAAACGGGCATACTCGTTGTCTTCAGTGGCAGTGCTTAACCGTTTGTAGCTATCGTAAGTATAGGAGTAGGAAGCATTGTTGCCATCGGTATTGGTTAAGTTTAGGCCTGTCAGTAGTTTTGAGGTAGGATCATAGGCGTACTGATAGCTCATATCGGTC
>DASWMZ010000109.1:0-1671 GCA_036399495.1 Pedobacter sp. | reverse complement strand
TAGAGGTGTTTTTGAACGGATTTTTGTGAATTCGAAAAAATGATTACTTTTACGACTGATTAGTCAATCTAAATGTAATGAACAAAAGAGAATTGATATTTAATTCAGCACTTAAACTATTTGTGGGGAAAGGTTTCCATGGAACGGCAACCAGTAAAATAGCATTAGAGGCAGGTGTAGCTAATGGGACACTTTTTCAATATTTCAAGACAAAAGACGAATTAGTGATTGCTTTATATATCAACATCAAGGAAGAGTTGGGTGAATATATTTCAAAAAACACAGCCCAAAATTCAGACATTAAGGAGACGTTAAAATCACAAGTTCTATCTTCCTTATTCTGGGCGTTGGACAATCAAACCAAATTTCATTTTATTCAACAAATGCATACCTCGCCTTACATTGGACTCGTTGAACCTGAGATTTTAAATCAACAAATTGAACCTCATTTAATGCTTATTCAAAAAGGTATAAATGAAGGCGTCATAAAGCCATTACCTGCGGATCTTATTTATTCGTTAATGAGTCATCAGATTTTTGGCTTATATCAATTTTTAATATCAAAGAAACTATCAAAAGCAAAGCAAAAGGATACTATTCAAACAACCTTTGAAATGTTGTGGGAAATGTTAAGGTAATTTTTTTGCATAAATAGTGACTGATTAGTCAATCTAAATTTAAAAAAATGGAAAAAGTAGCATTAGTCACTGGAGCTTCATCTGGTATCGGAAAGGAAACCGCTAAATTGTTAGTTAGAAATGGGTTTATCGTGTATGGTGCATCCAGAAGATTGGAAAAAATGAGTGGACTTGAAGAAATCGGAGTCAAACTTATTGAATTAGACATTTCTGACGAAGTGTCAATTGTAAATGGCATCACTGGAATTCTTAGAAATGAAAAGCGTATTGATATACTGATTAATAATGCCGGCTATGGTTCATATGGATCGCTGGAAGATGTCCCCATTGCAGAAGCTAAGTACCAGTTTGAGGTAAACATTTTTGGCTTAGCACGATTAACCCAACTGGTTATTCCAGCAATGCGAGCACAACACTCGGGCAGAATCATTAATGTATCATCCATCGGAGGCAGCTTTGGTGAACCACACGGTTCCTGGTATCACGCATCAAAATATGCTTTGGAAGGATTGAGTGACAGTTTGCGAATGGAGCTCAACCAATTTGGAATAGCGGTGGTGATTATAAAACCTGGAGCTATTTTAACGGAATGGAACAGTATTGCCCGGGAAAATCTAAGGAAAGTTTCCGGTAATACTGCCTACAAAGATTTAGTTGAAAAGCATATCAAGATGTTGGCTAATGCAGATAACAGTGGTTCTCCGCCTAAAGTTGTGGCAGAAACAATATTAAAAGCAGTAACATCAAACAGGCCGAAGACAAGATACGCTACAGGAAGCGGTGCAAAAACTATTTTGTTCTTTAGAAGTATTCTGTCTGACAGATTATTTGATAAACTTCTGCTGAGTATGATGAGTAAATAATTTCACCGACTCATGAATACTACAAATTTTATACAACATCTTACCAATTGGGTTAGAGGTGAAATATTCGAAGCCGCAATTTTTGGCTCTTTTGGTTTGCTGACTATTATTATCAGTTTTCTATTTTGGAAATTCGGTGAGACGCCCAATGCTAAAGCAGTAATTATACC
>DASWMZ010000108.1:0-6098 GCA_036399495.1 Pedobacter sp. | reverse complement strand
CATAAACTGTTTTACGAAATAACGGCTAAATTGTTACCTATAATAATTTAACAAATGAAAAATAATGGTCTATTAATGTTTTATCAATTGTATTAAAAATTAAAAAATAGCGAGGAAACTTCCCAATGTTAGTCCGGGTTTTTAGGGTTAGGACGTATAATCATTATTTGAATCAGCAGAAAAATTATCAAATTTCTGAGGATAGGGCATGGCATTACCTTTAATGTGAGGCACTTTTGAGAATCGACCTTTCAACTGGTCTATAAAAGGCTGTGCTCTATTAGCCAAATTCGGGGCCTTTGCTTTAACATCTTCAAATATTGAAAAGCCATCTGCACGCTTCTTAGTAATGTAATTTATTCCTGCTGCAAGTGCAGCTCCTGTAATTAATAATTTTAAAGTTCCCATGGTACCATATTTAAATTATCATGGACAAAGAGAATGCCAGAAGATTGACCAATTGAAGATAAACTTAACTCAATAATTATTTTTAAACTAAATTTAGATTTTTATACTATGTTAAAAGAAGAGCGACAGTCATATATTATAAAGCAGATTAATCTCCACAATAAGGTATTGTCGTCGGATCTTAGTGCTGAGCTTAGCGTCTCTGAAGATACAATTAGACGGGATCTTAACGAACTAGCTGAAAATGGCAAAATTTTAAAAGTTTATGGCGGAGCACTTTCAAAATCCTTCCATTCTCCTTTTACCGAAAGAGAAACCTATGCAAAGGATTCCAAAAAGGAGATCGCTAAAAAAGCGTTAAAGTTGATTAAGGAAGAAATGGTGCTTTTGGTTGGCGGTGGAACAACAATGATTGAAATTGCCCGAATGATTCCTAAAGATTTAAAATGTACATTTTTTACTATTAGCCCTTTAGTAGCACTCGAACTAGTAGAAAATACAAATATTAGTGTGGTTTTATTAGGTGGCCAACTTTCTGCAAATTCACACATCACAACAGGATCGATGTTGATTAATCAGCTTTCTGATATTCACGTTGATCTTTGTTTTTTAGGAACCAACGGCCTTTCTATCGAAGGGGGAATTTCAGATTCTGATATGGAAGTAGTTCAGGTTAAAAAAGCAATGTTAAAATGTGCTAAAAAAACAGCCATAATCAGCATCGCAGAAAAGTTAGATTCAGTCCAAAAGTTGAAAGTTTGCAACCTTAATACGATACATTATTTAATTACCGATCTTGATCCTTCAGATAACGCATTAAAGGGTTATTCGAAATTTGTCCAATTAATTTAGCAATTCTGTTCGCACCCCTCTTAGTTCACGGGGTTCGCTGACAAATAACTTGTCTTGCAAACGCCTGTATGCGATTCGTTCCATATCTGTATTTGTATTTATTTTTTCAAGAAAACGATACCACTTCACTGCAATGCGTTTTTGTGCCTTTTCTCGCATTCCGAAGCGTCAAAAAACTATTTCAATTTTACGGAGCCTCGAGATTTCGAAATAATCTCAAATAATCCAAGGCGTGAATTTATCTTAAATGCTTTTAATTAAGCTACTTATATAAAAATTAATAAATTAAAGGCGGCTTAACCTTTTTGCTGTTTTTTGCGGTTGTTTTTTTCAGTGTTGCAAAATAAAGTATTATCTTTACTTACGAAATGTAAGTATTCATCGGTTCTACCTGATCGATGTTTGCTTTATACCTAATTGAAATCGTAGATGCTGGAAGAGATACAACGATTAAATGAAATATCTTCGAAACCAATCCGAACTATAATTGGGTTGATGTCTGGAACGTCTTTAGACGGGCTTGATATTGCACTTTGCAAAATTCATAAAGCCGGGCTTGACACGCACGTAGAATTGCTAAACTTTAAAACAGTAGACTATGATTCTGATTTTCAAAATGAAATCAAATCTATATTCGCTAAAGAAACGGCAAGTCTACTGAAGGTGACGCTGTTGAACGAGTTTATCGGAGTTTATTTTGCTGAGCTGATTTTAAAAAGCCTCAAGGAATGGAAAATTGAAACGTCATCGATAGATCTTATTGCAAGTCATGGCCAAACAATTTTCCATGCGCCCGCCATTAGTCATAATCTCGAGAGATACAATAATGCAACATTACAGATAGGCGACGGCGATCACATAGCCGTTAAATCCGGCATCATTACCTTAAGCGATTTCAGGCAAAAGCATATAGCTGCAGGCGGCGAGGGGGCTCCTCTTGCCGTATATGGAGACTTTCTTATTTTCTCCGATCCGGAAGAAAAGCGAATCTTACTCAATATCGGAGGCATAGCCAATTTTACGTTTCTTCCCTCCCGGTCGCAGCCGGAATCAGTATTCTCAACAGATATAGGTCCCGGTAATACCTTAATGGATCAGTTTGTTCAGGCCAATTATTCTAACATCCGTTATGATAAGAACTCGGAAATCGCGTCATCAGGCAAGGTTAACGAAAAACTATTAAACGCTTTACTAAGCCACTCTTTTTTTCAAACAGCGGTTCCAAAAACAACCGGCCCCGAATTATTCAATCTTAACTATTTGAATGAAGCAATAAGTACATCTGGCACTAACGGTATATCCAATAATGACGCTCTTGCAACCTTATGTAGGTTTTCGGCTTTAAGCATTACCAGAGGCATCAAAGATGCTATCGGTAACGAGCCGTATGTAATATATTTAAGTGGCGGTGGCATGTACAACACCTTGCTGATAACATACATAAAAAACGAATTACCAAATATCAAATTGAAAAGCACAGCTGATCTGGGGATAAATCCAGATGCAAAAGAAGCGGTTTTGTTTGCGGTGCTGGCCAACGAAACAATTGCGGGAAAACAAATGGAGTTTGGGAACGGTAGTTTTCCACGTATTACTATGGGAAAGATAAGCCTTCCCGGTTAGTTAGATATTAGAACTTTTAACTTAATAACCTATAATAATGAAAACAGTTTACTCATCCGGATGGACAAGGCTCAGCGTAGCAGTAGTCCTATTTATTATGCTCCTGCCCTGTTATGTACTAGCACAAACGCAGTATATTATTTCAGGTAAGGTAATAGATGCTATTTCGAAAGAGGCATTACCAGGTGTTTCGGTAAAAGTAAGTGGAAACGCAGCTGGAGCAGTGACTGATGCTGAAGGAAATTACCGTCTAGTGGCGATAGTTGATCCGGGTACTTATTCCTTACAGTCCTCTTATATCGGTTATAAAACCATCGGCAGAGCTTTAACCTTAGGTAATACAACACAAGTTACTGCAAATTTTAGTCTTGAGCAGGATGTTACCGGTCTTGATGAGGTAATCGTTACCGGTACTTCAGCGGGCACCACCCGTCGTCAGTTAGGAAGCTATGTAAGCTCGGTAAAAGGCGAAGAATTAACTAAGGGTGCTACCGGCAATGTGCTTGGTGCCTTACAGGGAAAAACTTTAGGAGCACAGATTACCCAAAACTCAGGCGATCCGGCAGGTGGAATGTCTGTAAGGCTAAGAGGTGTAAGTTCAATAAACTCCAGTTCTGAGCCCTTATACATTGTAGATGGAGTGATCGTTTCCAACAATACTAACCGTGTTACAAATACTTCTGCAAACTATGATGGAGGAAACTTTGTCGGCGCTGTAGGCCAGAATCGTATGGTGGATATTAATCCAGCTGACATAGAACGGATCGAGGTGTTAAACGGTGCAGCAGCTGCAGCTATTTACGGCTCGAGAGCTAATGCCGGTGTGGTTCAGATTTTCACAAAACGCGGAGCAACAGGAGCGCCACAAGTAAGTTTCTCATCAAATGTTACCACAAGTGCAATACGCAAAAAGTTAGATGTAAATCAGGCACCCTTTAAATTTGGTGGCGCTGTAAATGCATTTACCCAAGACATAATCACCACCCCTCTACAAACAACTACTACTCCGGTGACCCGATATGATTATCAAGATTATATTTTTAATCGTGCGACAGGTACTGATAACACAGTATCGTTGAGTGGAGGAAAGGATGACACAAAATATTACACCTCATTATCTTATCTTAATAACGGAGGAATTGTCCAGAATACCGATTTTAAAAGATTTAGTTTTCGAACAAATCTGGATCAAAAAATTAATCGTTGGGCATCGCTAACCGCAGGAGTGAACTATGTGAATAGTTCGGCAAATGAAAAACCTGACGGTAACTCATTCTTCTCACCAACTAACTCTATTAATATTATAAGCAACTTTCATGATATTTTTGCAAGAGACGCAGCCGGCAATTTATTATCAGTTGGGGAACGCGGCAGGGTGAACCCTGTATCAATTATTGAAGATTTTAAACAACGGCAGGAAACTAACCGTTTTATTGGCAATGCAACACTTAAACTGTTCCCTATAAAAAACTTGGTACTTGACTACACCTTTGGAATTGATAATTCCTCACAAAGAGGTTCTACGTATATTCCGCCTTTCGCGTATAATGTAAGCCCGGGATTTTTTGGCGGTGGAGCCAGTCTTGATCCAGCAACCAACGGATATCTCAGCACCGGACAAAACCTCAACTTCCAGATAAACAACGAATTAAATGCTACTTATAACTGGCAGATAAGTGAGAAACTTGCATCTACCAGTCAATTGGGATATTCTTATCAAAATCAGAGAACTACAGTAAATATAATACAAGGACAAGGTTTGACGCCTTTCGTAGAAACCATTGACGGTGCTAACACCCTATTACCGAGTTCAGATGTAAGGCCCCAATCGTGGATTTCGGGTGGTTATTTTCAACAAAATTTCAAATTTAGAAATCATCTTTTCTTTACTGGAGCAGTACGTGTAGATGCCTCCTCTGTTTTTGGTGAGGATGAAAGAACACAGATGTATTTGAAAGGAAGCGGTAGTTATGTGCTTTCGTCTGCTGATTTCTGGCAAACACTTGGGGTTTCTGACTGGTGGGATGTGTTTAAAGTTAGAGTTGCCTACGGACAATCTGGTAATTTGACCGGAATAGGTGCTTACGATCGATTCAATACCTATGGAGGTTCAAACTTTTTAGGAGAATCAAACCTTGCCTCTTCTAGCGTATTAGCAAATCCAAATATTGCTCCCGAAAGACAAAATGAGCTGGAAATCGGGGCAGATTTATCTTTTCTAAAAAGTAGGCTCGGATTAAATGTGAACTGGTATAATAAAAAAGTAGAAGATTTAATTTTCAACAGAACGATTGCATCATCAACTGGTTACACGAGTTATCTTGATAATTTTGGCTCTCTAACCAATAAGGGATTCGAACTGATGATCACCGGAACTCCGGTAAAGTCCAAAAGCATCACCTGGAATGTAAGCCTGCTTTTTAACAGGAATAGAAATAAGGCCGTTGAGCAACCTTTAACTTTATTTAGCACAAATGGCGGCGCACCCGTTGCGGTTATTGGCGGTCAACCGGTCGGAATTTTCTATGGTACTTTTTATGCACGTAATGCAGACGGGAGTATATTAAAAAATGCGGCGGGGATACCCCAGATTGAGCGAGGCAAACAAAATAGCGCTCTCGATTACACCACTCAACGCGATAACACAACTGGATTACCTTCCGGAACTACGTTGAGGAAGGTAATTGGCGATCCTAATCCCGATTATACAGCTACGGTGGTTAATGAATTTGCCTACAAAAAACTTAGCTTCCGCATTCAGTTTGATCAGTTTAAGGGCGGAGACGTATTTAATGCAGATTTTCGTACGCGCCAGGGTGTGGGCAGCGGCAAGCTTGCTGAACAGGAAACCTTAGGACAGTTACCAAGAGGCTATATCGCAGGAGTTTATCCAATTGAAGAGTTTAGAATTGACGACGGCTCATTTGTTAAACTTCGCGAAATCTATTTCGGCTACGCGCTTGGAAATGTCGGTCCTGTCAAAAACCTTATGTTATCCTTGAGCGGACGTAATCTGATCTCATGGGATAACTATAAAGGATACGATCCTGAAGGTAATGCAGCAGGACAGGCAACGTTGTTGAGAGGAATCGACTTCGGTAATGTGCCAATCCCGAGAACATTCAGTTTAGGTTTACAGGCTAAATTTTAATTAGGAGATAACATCATGAAAAAAATACATAACTATATTTTTGCCATACCCTTAGTGGTTATGG
>DASWMZ010000107.1:0-34506 GCA_036399495.1 Pedobacter sp. | reverse complement strand
CTTTTTCTGATGCCTTGTTTAATTCGCTCTCTGCGAGATAATTTAATTCCTGCCATGATTATTATTTTTTAGCTGCAGATTTACCTGCTTTTCTTCTTAATTCCTCACCTACAAACTTGATACCTTTACCTTTGTAAGGCTCAGGAGCGCGTAGCGAACGGATCTTTGCAGCTACTTGTCCTAATAATTGTTTGTCGATACTCTCTAATATAATTGTTGGATTCTTTCCTTTTTCTGCAGTTGTAGCAACCTTAATTTCTTTTGGCAACTCAAATACATAATGGTGAGAATAACCTAAGACTAAGTCTAAGGTATTACCGGTATTAGTTGCACGGTAACCCACACCTACTAATTCCTGCTCTAATTTATATCCTTCAGTTACACCTTTAACCATATTGTTTAAAAGTGAACGGTATAAACCATGTAATGCTTTGTGACGCTTTTGCTCAGAAGGGCGTTGAACAAGGATCTGTCCATCTTCCTGAGAAATTGTAATTTCTGAATCAACCTTCTGGGTTAACTCTCCTTTTGCACCTTTGATAGTTACAGTATTATCACCAGAAACTGCTACAGTAACTCCACTTGGGATTGCAATTGGGGCTTTTCCTATTCTTGACATCGTTAATCTCCTTTGATTAATAAACGTAACATAAAACTTCACCACCGATGTGCAAGTTCCGTGCTTCTTTATCGGTCATAATACCTTTAGAAGTGGAAAGGACAGCGATCCCTAAACCATTTAATACGCGAGGTAACTTCTCAGCACCTGCATACTTTCTTAAACCTGGCTTACTCACACGTGAAAGCGTGCGAATAGCAGAAACTTTAGTTATCGGATGATATTTCAAAGCAATTTTGATAGTGCCTTGGATAATATTGTCGTCAAACTTATAGTTGGCGATGTAACCTTTATCAAAAAGTACTTTTGTAATTTCCTTTTTGAGGTTTGATGCAGGAATTTCAACAACCCTGTGGTTGGCCTTAATGGCATTCCTTACTCTCGTAAGATAATCTGCTATTGGATCTGTATTCATTATTGTTTGTTATGATGGTGGTTTCCTTTCAGCTTAAGCTGATGACCTTCCATCGGTTAATTCTTTTCAAATTCAAAAATCAAAAGTTAAAATTCAAAACTATCAACATGATAATTTTTGATTTTTTAATTTTGACTTACTTATTACCAACTCGCTTTTTTCACTCCCGGGATTTTACCTGCAAGAGCCATTTCACGGAATGTTACACGTGAAATACCAAATTGACGCATATATCCGCGAGGACGCCCTGTTAATTTGCAACGATTGTGCAAACGTACAGGTGAAGAGTTTTTCGGTAATTTGTCTAATCCAACAAAATCACCTTCAGCTTTTAAAGCAGCTCTTTTGTCAGCGTACTTGGCAACTAATTTTGCACGTTTTACTTCCCGTGCTTTTACACCTTCCTTAGCCATTGTTTACTGTTTGATTTTTAAATGGTAAACCAAATTGTTTAAGTAACTCTAATGCTTCAACATCGTTATCAGCAGAAGTTACAAATGTGATATCCATACCCATAATTTTATTGATTTTATCAATATTGATTTCCGGGAATATGATTTGTTCTGTTATACCTAATGTATAATTTCCACGTCCGTCGAAGCCTTTATCGTTGATTCCTTTGAAATCACGAATACGAGGTAAGGCAACAGAGATCAAACGATCAAGAAACTCATACATTTGAGTATCGCGTAAAGTTACACGAACACCAACCGGCATTCCTTTACGTAATTTGAAGTTTGAGATATCTTTCTTAGATTTTGACGCAACAGCCTGCTGACCTGTAATAGTAGTAAGCTCGTTAATGGCAACTTCAATTAATTTCTTATCTGTAGTTGCAGCACCAACACCCTGGTTAATAGCTATTTTCTCAAGCTTAGGAACCTGCATTACGCTTTTGTACTGAAATTTGTCTTTCAGCGCAGTGCGGATATCGTCTTTATATTTAGATTTTAATCTAGGTACGTATGTCATAACTTAATTTCCTCTCCAGATTTTTTTGTTATACGAACCGATTTTCCTGCTTCATTTTTCTTTTTACCAATGCGGCTGGGTTTACCAGTTTTAGCATCGATAACCATCAGGTTAGATACATGAATAGGAGCTTCCATTTTCACGATACCACCGTTAGGATTTGTAGCACTTGGTTTGGTATGTTTAGATACCATATTAGCACCTTCAACAATCGCCCTGTTCGTTTTTAAAATTACTTCAGTAATCTTGCCTTGTTTTCCTTTTGAATCTCCGGCCATTACCTGCACTAAATCTCCCTTACGGATTTTCAGTTTAGGTATTATATTTAATTTCTTTTGCATATTATAGTACCTCCGGTGCTAATGATACAATTTTCATAAACTGTTTTTCACGCAGTTCTCTTGCAACCGGGCCAAAGATACGTGTACCACGTGGCTCGTCTTGTGCATTTAATAATACTGCTGCGTTATCATCGAAGCGGATATAAGAGCCATCTTTGCGTCTTATCTCTTTCTTTGTTCTAACAACAACTGCTTTTGAAACAGTTCCTTTCTTAACGTTACCCGATGGAAGCGCACTTTTAACTGTAACAACGATTTTATCGCCTACAGAAGCATAACGCTTGCCCGTACCGCCAAGAACACGGATAACTAAAACTTCTTTAGCTCCGCTGTTGTCAGCAACATTCAGTCTTGATTCCTGTTGTACCATGTTACTTAGCCTTTTCTAAAATTTCAACTAATCTCCAGTTTTTAGTTTTACTCAGCGGACGAGTTTCCATAATTAACACTGTATCACCGATACCGCAAGTGTTAGTTTCGTCATGAGCCATAAATTTGGTAGTTTTCTTAACGAACTTACCATAGATCGGGTGCTTTACTTTTCTCTCAACAGCTACCACGATAGATTTCTCCATCTTATTGCTAACCACAAGCCCGATACGCGTTTTTCTTAATTTTCTTTCCATTTGGACTCTAAAATTATTTTGTTTCAGAAGCGGACTGCACCTTGCGGTTAGTCAATTCTGTGTTTAAACGAGCGATATCTTTTCTTACTTTCTGAATCCTCATCGGATTTTCGATTGCAGATACCGTGTGTGCGAATCTTAGTTTAGTAAGATTCGCTCGTTCTTCATTAATTCTCGTAACTATCTCTTCTGTAGACAGCTCTAAAATTTCTGAGTTTTTCATTATTCTTTTTCTTTAGAGATTAAGCCTCAACGTAATCTCTACGTAAGACAAATTTAGTTTGAACGGGTAATTTTTGAGCGGCTAAACGCAATGCCTCTTTGGCTACTTCCAAAGGCACACCTTCAGCTTCAAATATCATCCTACCCGGGCGTACAACTGCCACCCAGTATTCTGGAGCACCTTTACCTTTACCCATACGAACTTCCGCAGGCTTTTTGGTAACAGGCTTATCAGGGAAAATACGGATCCACACCTGACCTTCACGTTTCATAAAACGGGTAACCGCAATACGAGCTGCTTCAATCTGACGACTGGTGATCCAGGCTGGTTCTAATGATTTTATTCCAAAAGAACCAAATGCTAGTTCTGCACCACGTGTGGCCAGACCTTTCATTTTGCCTTTTTGCATCTTCCTGAACTTCGTTCTTTTTGGCTGTAACATGTTCTTATATATTTATCGAAAAAACGATGTCTAAAATTTAATTATTTCTTTCCTCTAAAGCCGCCTGCACCTGCACCACCGCCACGATTTTGACCACCGCCACGATTAGCACCTGCACCGCCACGGTTATCACCGCCACCGCGTCTGTCATTTCCACCCGGGCGTCTGTCGTTACCGCCAGCACGTCTGTCAGCACCGCCTGCAAAACCTGCTTCTGCTCCTTCTCTTCCTCTTACACCAGCAGTTTGGCCAATGTTAGGAGATAGATCACGCTTGCCATAAACCTCACCTTTGCAAATCCACACCTTAACACCTATTTTACCATAAGTAGTAAGAGCTTCTGCTAATGCGTAATCAATGTCAGCACGGAAAGTATGTAGAGGAATTCTTCCTTCTTTATATTGCTCGGTACGTGCCATCTCAGCACCACCCAAACGACCAGAACACATTACTTTAATTCCTTCAGCGCCCATTCTCATGGTTGAAGCAATTGTGGTTTTCATTGCACGACGGAAAGAGATACGAGCTTCCAATTGTTTAGCGATACCTTCGCCAACTAATTGAGCATCTAATTCCGGACGTTTGATCTCAAAAATATTGATCTGAACGTCTTTCTTAGTTAGCTTTTTAAGCTCTTCTTTCAATCTGTCTACTTCCTGACCACCTTTACCGATAACGATTCCCGGACGAGCCGTGTGAATAGTAACAGTAATGCGTTTTAGAGTACGCTCGATAACTACTTTAGATATACCGCCTTTTGAGATACGGGCAGCGATATACTTTCTTATTTTTTCATCTTCAACTAATTTATCGGAGTAGTTGTTGCCACCGAACCAGTTAGAATCCCAACCTTTGATGATTCCTAATCTGTTACCTATTGGATGTGCTTTCTGTCCCATTCCTTATTTAGTTTCAGTTTGAACGTTTTTTGTATCAACGATAAGAGTTACGTGGTTCGAACGCTTGCGAATTCTGTGTCCACGACCCTGAGGAGCTGGTCTCAATCTTTTCAATTGACGACCTCCGTCAACTGTAATTGTTTTCACAAACAATTCGTTGTCTTCAGGGCGCTGACCTTCATTTTTAGCTTCCCAATTTTTGATTGCAGACAATAACAGTTTCTCAACTCTTTGCGCTGCTTCTTTATTTGTATACTTTAATATGTATAACGCTTTCTCTACACGCTCACCACGGATCAGGTCAACAACCAATCGCATTTTACGAGGTGAGGTAGGGCAATCATTTAATTTTGCTACGGCTTCCATGGCTTATTTCTTCTTTTCAGCGTGACCTCTAAATGTTCTGGTTGGGGCGAACTCGCCCATTTTGTGACCAACCATGTTTTCAGTTACATAAACCGGAATGAATTTATTTCCGTTGTGTACTGCAAACGTATGTCCTACGAAATCCGGAGAAATCATTGAACGGCGAGACCAGGTTTTGATAACTGATTTCTTGTTACTTTCTGTCATAGAAACCACTTTGGCTTCTAAGTTATGATCTATATAAGGACCTTTTTTAAGTGAACGTGCCATTATTTCTTCCTTCCTTCAATTATGTAGCGGTTTGAACCTTTTTGTTTGTTACGGGTTTTGTAGCCTTTCGCTAATAAACCTTTTCTGGAGCGAGGGTGACCACCAGATGATCTACCTTCACCACCACCCATAGGGTGATCTACCGGGTTCATCGCTACACCTCTTACTCTTGGTCTTCTTCCCAACCAACGGTTTCTTCCTGCTTTACCTAACACTTCGTTAGCTTTTTCAGAGTTTGATACCGTACCGATCGTAGCCATGCAAGTAGACAAAATCATTCTGGTTTCGCCAGAAGGCATTTTGATAATTGCATATTTACCATCACGAGCTGAAAGTTGAGCGTAAGTACCAGCACTACGTGCGATAGATGCGCCCTGACCTGGGTTCAGTTCGATGTTATGAACTATAGAACCAAGAGGGATACTCTTTAAAGGAAGAGCGTTTCCAACTTCAGGAGCTACTGCGGTACCTGAAATTACAGTTTGTCCAACTGTTAATCCTTCAGGAGCAATGATGTAACGTTTTTCACCATCAACGTAATTCAATAAAGCAATACGTGCAGTACGGTTAGGATCGTACTCGATTGTGGCAACTGTTGCGGGGATATCTTGTTTATCGCGTTTAAAATCAATCAATCGGTATGACTTTTTATGTCCCCCACCGAGATAACGCATAGTCATTTTACCGGAATGGTTTCTACCACCTGATTTCTTAATAGAAACTACTAACGATTTTTCAGGAACGTTTGTAGTTACATCAGAATAATCGGCTCCAACGCGGAAACGAGTACCAGGGGTAACCGGTTTAAATCTTCTAACTGCCATGTCTTAATTATATATTGCTGTAAAAGTCAATAACTTCACCTTCTTTCATCGTCACAATTGCTTTCTTGTATTTAGGAGTACGTCCTGATACTAAGCCTGCTTTCGTTTGACGATTCTTTGATTTTCCAGATACCACCATGGTATTAATAGCAATTATGCTAACACCATACATTTGCTCAATTGCACTTTTAATCTGCAATTTGTTGGCTCTGTGATCTACTTTAAATGAGAAACGATTAAGCTTTTCTGTCAAAGCTGACGCCTTCTCGGTTAAGATAGGTTTCTTTAAAATTTCCATATTACTTGGCGAACGCCTCCTCCAACATTTTAACAGAACCTGTAGTTAATAAAAGTTTACCTGCATTCAATACATCATGTGTATTCAAATCAGCTGCAGTCACAACTTTCGCTTTCTTAAGATTTCTGCTTGATAAATAAATATTGTTGTTAGCAGCTGGTAAAACCAATAAGGTTTTCACATCGCCAACTTGTAAATCAGCAACTAGTTGTGCGTAGCTCTTAGTTTTAACTGCATCAAATGAGAAGTCTTCAAGAACTACGATATTATTATCTAGTGCTTTGTATGTTAAAGCCGAACGGCGGGCTAACTGCTTAAGTTTTTTATTCAACTTAAAGCTGTAATCACGTGGCTGTGGACCGAATACACGACCACCACCATTAAATAAAGGCGATTTGATGCTACCTGCGCGGGCGCCACCTGTACCTTTTTGCTTATGTAATTTACGGGTTGAACCGGCTATTTCATTACGTTGCTTAGACTTGTGAGTACCTTGACGTTGATTAGCCAAATACTGTTTAACATCTAAGTAGATTGCGTGATCATTTGGCTCTACACCAAATATCGCATCAGGAAGTTGCACCTTGGCACCTGTTTCTTTACCTGCTATGTTTACTACGTTAACTTCCATCTCCTTATTTATCAACGATTACGTAAGAACCTTTAGCTCCCGGGATTGAACCGCTAACTACTAATAAATTTTGCTCAGAATACACTTTCAAAACCTGAAGATTTTGAATTTTTACTCTGTCGCCACCAGTCCGGCCCGCCATGCGCATTCCTTTGAATACACGTGAAGGCCATGAAGACGCACCCAGTGAACCTGGAGCTCTTAACCTGTTGTGCTGACCGTGAGTCTGCATACCTACACCACTAAATCCGTGGCGCTTAACAACACCCTGAAAACCTTTACCTTTTGAAGTTCCAACAACATCAACGAAGTCGCCTTCAGCAAAAATCTCAACCGTAACTGTGTCACCCAAACTTTTCTCATCTTCAAACGTTTTGAACTCAACAAGCTTACGCTTAGGAGTGGTGTTTGCTTTTGAAAAATGGCCTTTCATTTGTGAAGAGGTGTTTTTCTCTTTCTTTTCGTCGAAAGCTAACTGAACTGCCTCGTAACCGTCTACATCAGAGGTACGAATTTGCGTTACAACGCAAGGCCCAGCTTCGATAACCGTACATGGGATGTTTTTCCCTTCGGCATCAAAAATGCTGGTCATTCCTACTTTTTTTCCAATAATTCCTGACATTTTCTTTTTTCTCTTTTTGTGCCCATCGAAGCAGTAGGGCTTCGTTCAAGGCATGGTAATCCCCTTTAAGGGAGGGCAAAGATAGAAACAATTGATTAATAATCAAATAGCAACGAGTTTATTTTTCCTAGATTTTTGAATTTTATTTTAATGATAAGTAAACGTTATCTAATTGTATGGATGGTGCTCCCATTATTAGCATACTAACCCGCTACAACCAACTGCGGTCTTAAAACTTTATCGTAATAGTTATGTTAGTTTAATAACTAATTATAGATTATTATGAAAACATATTCATTACAGTTCTTAGGCGCGGTATTGCTCACTTCAGTATTTGCTTGCAAAAGTAATACTGGTACAAACGCCAGCGCAGACTCTTTATCGACAGATAGTGCTTCTACTGAAGGTGCTGTAGGTACATCCTCGTATGTAAATTTAAGCACAGGTGAACCAGTAACAATTGTTCGCGATGATGAGAAAGGTTTTTATGTGTATAGCGACACAAGAAAACCAATTGAAAAAGATCTATACTTTGTAGATGCAACCAGCAGAGATACCCTATACGGACCATCTGGTGTGGTTGTTAATAACGCTTTGATTAAGTCAACTTCCGGTAGCTATACTTTAAACGAGCAAATGGTTGAACGTGATGGAGACGAAATTAAAATCAAGACCGCGGATGGAAAACTTAAAATTGATGGTGATGAGGTTAAATATAAAGAGGGTGAAGAAATCAAATCAAAATCCGACGGTGATGAATCGAAAGTAAAGACAGCTGATTCTAAAACCAAAACGGACGGTAATGAAACTAAAATCAAAACCGGCGATACTAAAATCAAGACTGATAATTAGTACGCATCATTGATAAACAAAAAATGCCGCTCGTTTAAGCGGCATTTTTTTATTTACGACAATAATTACTTCTGCGTTATTAATTACCTAAAATGTAAACTTAATATGCAAATAAATCAAAGTCCCAACTAGCTCAACTTTTCAATTAACTTTGTACTTTGCTTTGCACCATCTGCTAATCTATCAGCAAAGAAATCTTTTACCTGGTTGAAATGGGATATATAACCTTCCATATCGCCATATTCGATAATTGATGCCCACTCCCTTACTGCAGAATGAAACTCAAGATCGTCAGCACGAATGCTTTTATCGTATAAAGCGGTGGTGATCGTTTCTTCTAATAGTGTTTCATTTTTAAACAAATACTCGGCAATTCCAAGTCTTAATCTAAAAGGAGGAGTTTGACAGATCAAGTTTTCATATGGATTGACTTTCATTTGATACCAGCAATCGACCATTGCAAGTAAACTTAAATGAGAATTTGGCATGTGATCATCAGCCTCTTCAGACATTTTAAAATCTTTCATTACGTCTGTGTCAAGTGTGATGAATTCTCGCTCGCCATGGAAAACAAATTCGTTTGCGGCTTTTATTCGAGCTCTGAAATCTTCCTCATGTTCGCAAATCATCATTTTGAACAATTCCGATTCTGATTTTGCATATTGCCGAATCTGTTCCTTTGCGAATGGGTTTAAGATCGCTAAGCCCGCATACACATGTGCCTTATAGCTAAAGATCCGTAGAGTTGTTAATATCTTTACATTGTCTATTCCGGTAGAATATGCTCCGTGATCCCATGGGTAAAAACCTGAGTTCTTCCAGGCGGTTCCCATACTCTCAAAACCCATATGAGTTACCGCCTGTGTATCTGCCATAATTTTATCATGCTGAGTGTGCGTCTCAATCTCTATTATTTCGGAGTCGAGTGCTTTGTAAATTTCAACCCCCGCTTGATAAGCATCAGAGCTAACGCGATGCGGCACAATAATTAATTTTTGTCCGCTTGTTGAAAACGACGGTCCATGTAATGAATGGCAGGTGAAAACATGAATATCATTCGAAAGGTAAGTATCGAAAGCTTCAATCTCAGGATGCTTTACAGATGTTTGACCTGCAACTATAGTTCCAGGACGAATGTAATCAGCAACTGAGGCAACAACCTTTTTTATATTTGACGTCTCCACGGAAAAAAGCAGAAAGTCTGCCTTCTCTGCAACTTGTAATGCCTGATCATACAGAACTATTGAAGTATCTTTTAATGCCTTCTTTAAAGTTTCATAATTTTGGGGCAAGTCGCAGCCGAATACAGTGTATCCTTTTTCGGCCCATTTACGGGCACATAATAATCCCATATCGCCCAGACCAATAACTCCAATATTCATGAGGTAAATATAATAAAGTAGATTAGTTGCGGTAAGCTTATAAATGATGATGAAATCCTCAAAAATGGATGCAACGATTTTTAGGGGACTACGTTAAAAGGGGCTGTTCCAGGTACTGCAAATGTTTATCAGGTTTAATTTTTTGTATTTAATAAAATCCCTATTTTCACCTTTATCTATAATAGCACTCCATTTCTATGAGACAGACATCGTGTAAACGCCTTTCACTTCTTTTTGTTAACCTTTTCGTTTTAGTCTTTTTTGCTTATGCTCAAGACTCTACAAAAGTTTCAAGCGCAACAAAACCTAAATCAAGCATTAAGCCACCAACCACAACGGGCGCTACGCAAAAGACGAAGACTTCCGTTCCGGCATCTGCGAAAATCACTGCTCCGGCATCTAAACTGGCACAACCAACCGCAGCTGGTAAAGTCGCTACCGATACTGCTAAAAGTATTGTAAAGCAACCGGTAGTTGAAGCTCGGCCAAAAGACAATTCTTTGAAAGGTCAATATGAAGATCTGTTAAGGTATTCCTGGATGCAAAAAGGTTATAAGGTAATAAATCCTGCCCGCCTATCCGGTCTATGGAAAAGCGTTAACGACTCGCTCGCCAATAACAAGAAGCAGATTGCAGACATCAAGAAAAGGTTAGAAGAACAAACGAAGCAAATTACCGAGCTTAAACGTAACCCTGCATCATCAAATGCAGCTATTGAGAGGCCAGTGTCTAGTTCGAATCAAATTGAAGTATTAGGCATGTATGTGGATACGGCAACTTATAATTGGATAGTATGGGGAACTATTCTGGCACTGGGACTAGCCCTTGCAATAGTATTGTTTACAACTACCAAAAGTTCATTAGATGCAAAGCAACATAAGCAACAGTATCACGAGATATCAGAAGAATATAACACATTTAAGGTGAAGTCTAAAGAGAAGGAATTAAGATTAGCCCGTGAGCTCCAAACTGAACGGAATACCATCGAGGAACTTCTTGCAAAACGCGACCAAGAAGAGCCGGTAAAAAAAGGTAGAGGAAAAGGGTAAAATCCAACAAACATAAAAAAAGCCTGAGCAGATAATCTGCTCAGGCTTTTAATTTTCGACTATTAGGTACTTAAACTTTGATTTCTACTTCAACACCGCTAGGTAATTCAAGTTTCATCAAAGCATCAACCGTTTTAGAGTTAGAGCTGTAAATGTCTAATAACCTTTTGTAAGCACAAAGCTGGAATTGCTCACGAGCTTTTTTGTTCACGTGTGGTGAACGTAAGACTGTGAAAATCTTCTTCTCTGTTGGAAGAGGAATTGGTCCGCTAACTACTGCACCCGTCGGTTTTACAGTTTTAACGATTTTCTCAGCTGATTTATCAACCAAGTTGTAATCGTAAGATTTTAATTTAATTCTGATTCTTTGGCTCATTTTATTTTAAGTTAATCCCTGGTAAGAGCTATTAATTACTTCGGGTTGATATGTTACTATTTGATTGCACTGATTGAAGAAGATTACACAGATTGTGAAGGTTACACCGATAATCAGTGTAATCAAATTCATCGGTGTAATCCCTTTAAGCGTTAGCTTTTTTACCTTTTACCTTAGCAATTACTTCATCCTGTACGTTTCTTGGAGCCGCTTCATAATGATCAAATTCCATTGTTGAAGTTGCACGACCAGATGTTATCGTACGTAACTGGGTTACATAACCAAACATTTCTGAAAGAGGCACAGTAGCTTTAATTACTTGTGAACCTGCACGTGAGTCCATACCTAAAAGCTGGCCACGACGACGGTTCATGTCACCAATCACATCACCCATGTTTTCTTCAGGAGTAAGTATCTCTACTTTCATAATTGGCTCCATTAGCACAGGGTTACATTTTGGTAACGCTTCGCGGAAGCAAGAACGAGCACAGATTTCAAACGATAATGCATCTGAATCGACTGCGTGGAATGAACCATCAATCAAACGAACTTTCATATCCGGAAGTGGATAACCTGCCAATACACCATTAGCCATAGCAGCAGCAAATCCTTTTTCAACAGATGGAATAAACTCCCGAGGAATAGATCCGCCTGAAATTTCATTTACGAACTGAAGTCCGCCTTTTTCAAAGTCTGCATCAATCGGACCAATCACAACCTGAATATCAGCGAACTTACCGCGACCACCAGTTTGTTTCTTGTATGTTTCTCTGTGTTGAACGGTTCCTGTGATTGCCTCTTTGTAAGCAACTTGCGGAGCTCCCTGATTTACTTCAACTTTAAATTCACGTTTTAAACGGTCCATCAAAATATCTAAGTGAAGCTCACCCATTCCTGAAATTACTGTCTGACCAGTTTCTTCATCTGTTTTAACATGAAATGTAGGATCCTCTTCAGCCAGCTTACCTAAAGCCATACCTAATTTATCAACGTCAGCCTGAGTTTTTGGCTCAATAGCTAAACCGATAACCGGCTCAGGGAAGTTCATTGATTCCAATATAATTGGATGTTTCTCGTCGCAAAGAGTATCTCCTGTTTTAATATCCTTAAATCCAACAACCGCAGCGATATCTCCTGCCCCTACATTAGGGATTGGGTTTTGCTTGTTAGCGTGCATTTGGAAGATACGGGAAATACGCTCTTTACTGTCTGAACGCATATTAAACACATACGAACCAGCCTCAAGATTACCCGAATAAACACGAATAAAGCATAAACGACCCACGAAAGGATCGGTAGCAATCTTGAATGCTAATGCAGCAAAAGGTTCAGTTACATCTGGCTTACGTAAAAGTTCTACGCCAGTATCAGGATGAGTTCCAACAATACCTTCAACATCCATCGGTGAAGGAAGTAATTCCATCACATAATCAAGCATGGTTTGTACACCTTTGTTTTTGAAAGATGAACCACATACCATCGGAACGATTTTAGCATCTAATACCGCCTGACGTAAAGCATCTAAAACTTCACGCTCAGTAATAGTCTCAGGAGCATCGAAGAATTTCTCCATCAAGCTCTCATCATACTCAGCAACAGATTCCAGCAACTTCTCTCTCCACTCCGCAACCTCATCAATCATATCATCAGGAATCGGAACCTCGGTAAAGGTCATACCTTTATCGTGCTCATTCCAAACGATACCACGGTTGTTAATCAAATCAACCACACCTAAGAAACCGTCTTCAGCACCAATCGGCAACTGCAAAGGAACCGCGTTGCTTCCAAGCATATCCTTAACCTGTTTAACCACTTTTAAAAAGTCGGCACCAGAACGATCCATTTTATTAACGAAACCAATACGGGCAACGTTGTAGTTGTTTGCTAGTCTCCAGTTAGTTTCAGATTGTGGCTCAACACCATCAACTGCCGAAAACAAGAAAACCAACCCATCCAATACACGTAAAGAACGATTTACCTCAACGGTAAAATCCACGTGTCCGGGAGTATCAATAATATTGATATGGTAATTTTGATTTCTGTATTTCCAGTTAACTGTAGTAGCAGCCGAAGTAATGGTAATACCACGCTCCTGCTCCTGTGCCATCCAGTCCATCGTAGCTGCACCTTCATGCACCTCACCAATTTTATGACTAACACCGGCATAATAAAGAATACGTTCAGTTGTAGTGGTTTTACCCGCATCAATGTGAGCCGCGATTCCTATATTTCTTGTAAATCTTAAATCTCTTGCCATTATTTTTGAATTAGGATTTCACCGATTTAAAGGATTACACCGATTATGTATTAGACAATCGGTGTAAAAAATCTGTGTAATCTTATTAATCTGTGTAATCTCCTGATTAAAATCTGAAGTGTGAAAACGCCTTGTTAGCCTCAGCCATTTTGTGAGTATCTTCTTTCTTTTTCACTGCGGCACCTTCACCTTTGGAAGCAGACATGATCTCACCTGCTAATTTCTCCATCATCGTTTTTTCACCACGACGTCGAGCGTAAAGGATCAACCATTTCATTCCTAAAGCAATTTTACGCTCCGGACGAACTTCGGTTGGAACCTGGAAGTTTGCACCACCTACCCGGCGAGATTTAACCTCGACAGCAGGCATAACATTGTTTAAAGCTTTTTTCCACGCTTCTAATCCGCTTTCGCTGGTTTTTTTCTCAACCAACTCAACTGCATCATAAAATATAGAATAAGCAATAGATTTTTTACCGTCGTACATCATGTTGTTTACGAAACGGGTTACCATCACGTCATTAAATTTCGGATCTGGCAGAAGGATTCTTTTTTTCGGTTTTGACTTTCTCATTTTATATCCTCCTTATTATTTCTTTTTGCCTTTTGCCGGAGCACCTTTAGCAGCTACTGCCGGTTGTCCTGGTTTAGGGCGTTTAGTACCATATTTAGAACGACGCTGATTTCTTCCGGCAACACCAGAAGTATCTAAAGCACCACGAATGATGTGATAACGCACACCTGGTAAATCTTTAACACGACCACCACGAATCAATACGATTGAGTGCTCTTGCAAGTTGTGACCTTCTCCAGGGATGTAAGCATTCACCTCTTTGCCGTTTGTTAAACGTACACGGGCAACTTTACGCATTGCTGAGTTTGGTTTCTTAGGGGTAGTAGTATATACACGTGTACATACGCCTCTTCGCTGTGGACAGCTGTCCAACGCTGGGGATTTACTCTTATCCTCCAGAGCTACTCTACCTTTCCTAACTAATTGTTGAATAGTTGGCATTTAGTTGTTTTAGCAGTTTTTTTTTTAATTACCCCACCTACCAGAACCTTTCGGGCAGGAAATTGGGATTGCAAAAGTAGAGTAAATAAAAATGATTATCAAGGGGTTGGAAGGAAATTAATTTGGGATTGATGTTGTGTAAACTTTAAAAAGTTCTAAACTTCCCAAAAAGTTGAAAGCACTGGAAGTGAAAAGGTTATTAGAAAATGTAGGGCTAGTGCTGCTATGGAAGTGTAGCCCCGCTTTTCGCTCATACTGCACAGGCCTTAGGCGCAGGCCGGTATCCGCTGCAATCGGAGTTTAGGATGTTAGGAAAGTGCTACTATCTCAGATCAACTTGCAAAACATTTGTATTAGGTTCAAAATCCCCAACAGGGTTTGTTTACTGATCAAATTGGCAAAGTTCTTGTATAACATCAAACTCATCTATAAAAACATAAGATATGCCGACATCAAAAAATAACTCTAAGAGCCAGGCCTCAAAAGAGTTGAGAGACCCAAAAGCAAACAAGGAACAAAAAAGCAATGCTGCTAAAGAACTTAACGACAATAAAAAGAAGAAATAAGTTCTTAAATGAGGCTCCTACGCGAGCCTCTAATATTTCAAAGCTCTTGCTTACTTCTTCAGCTCAATCCTAAATACAGTATCAAAGGGGTCTGGCAAACTATAGGTTAAGTAGGTGGGGCTAGCCACATTGATAAAGAAGTTACCCGGATCTTCATTTCCCCACCAGGAATTGGCGGTGCCAGCCTCGGTTCCATCAAAGAGTTTAGTAACACCCTTAATTTTCGAGCCATATCCTTTTATATTTATATGGCCAATTTTAGGGTACATCCAATGTGCATATAGCAAATTACCTTTTTTAGTATAATAACCCCAATCCGGCTTTTGAATTTCGGAAGATCCCGATCCATATATACTTTCACTGTTCCGGCTCATCCATTTTCCTACTTCGCTCAAGACATCTACGGAGGCTTGTGGAATCTTACCTTTCGCGTCCGGGCCAACATTTAATAACAAATTTCCATTCTTGCTTACACACTCCACCAAAGTTTGAACAATTAATTCAGGAGATTTCCAATTTTGGTCGTGAGCGCTGTATCCCCAACTATTATTTAAGGTAAGGCAGGTTTCCCAAGGAATGTCTTTCCCATATTTATCCTTCAAAGCCTTTTCTGGTACGCCCATTTCTGGTGTTTCAAAATCACCGTACCCACTGAAGATCCGTTCTTTAGAACTCACACCTTCATTAACAACCAACCGATTATTCAATATAATTCCCGGTTGGTTCTTTCTTACCATCTTAACCAGTTCTTCGGCCTTCCACTTTTGGCCACTATATTCATTAAAAGAATAATCAAGCCAAAGGATATCTATCTTTCCATATCGGGTCATTAACTCCTCGACCTGATTATGCATATACTTTAGGTAGTTATTCCAGTCGTAATTCTTCTTCCCAAAAGCTGCACTGTCGCGCATGGGATGGTTTCCAACATTTGGATAATCTTTGTGGTGCCAATCTATTAAGGAATAGTAAAATCCAACTTTCAATCCTTCCGCCCTGCATGCATCAGCGAACTCCTTAATCAAATCTCTTCCTTTAAGTTTGTTGGAAATTTTATAGTCAGTGTACTTGCTGTTAAACAGGGTATACCCATCATGATGTTTAGCAGTCATCACCATGTACTTCATTCCGGCCTGCCTGGCAATTCTCGCCCACTCCTTCGGATCGTATTCAGAGGGATTGAAATCATCTACATACTTTTGATATTGTTCGGTAGTCAACCGCTCGATAGATTTCACCCATTCGCCTCTTGCTGGCACGGCATAAGGTCCAAAATGTATAAACATGCCAAATCTGGCATCACGCCACCATTCGGTGTCTTTTGAAATCTGATTATATTTTCCAAGATATTCCTTTGATGGGGTTTCCTGAGAAAAGGCACGATAAATACCTGTGATAAGTGCTATAGTTAGCAAAAAAATTTTCATGTGTTGGCTTGTTAAATTGCAGAATAATCAGTGGGATGCGTAAGTATGACCCATGGTCACGGTATAATTGTACTATTGGTTTCCACGTGAAACCCTACGCATTGCTGAGCTTGGTTCTCTTTGCTGTTGGACAACCGTCCAACGCTGGGGGATTTGTTCTTGAATAGTAGGCATTTAGTTTTAGCGATTTATTATTTATTGTTTTATCCCAAAATCGGGATCGCAAAATTGCAAAATAGAGTAAATAAATGATTATCAAGGCGGATGAGGGAAAATTAATTTAGGTTATATTGTAGAACTTTTGTGAAAGCTACAAACTTTCCAAAAGTTAAAGCCCTGGATTATTTGAAATGGAAAGTTAGTGCTGCTATGGTCTGTAACCCCGCTTTTCGCTCATACTACACCAGCCATTAGGCTCTCGGCCTATATTCGTCCCACTCGGAATTTAAGTGAGAAGCCTGCTATTCAGATTGCACCTGCACGTTAGTTTGTAGTCGAATTTTTTAAAAAAAATCACTAAAAGTATTACCTTGACATTCCATTTTTATTGTAGAAATGTATTTGAAAATCAGAATAATCTTTTGCGCATTAGTATCGCTACTTCTTTTTGAAAATGCCGGCTTTTGTAAGCAGCCGGATCTAAAGATTACGAACTTAAAATGCGAGTACTTAACAGATCCTATCGCTATTGAAAGCCAACTCCCAACTCTTAGCTGGCAATTAACCTCATTACAACGTGCCAAGAGTCAAAAAGCATATCGCATATTGGCAGCAAGCAATATTTCCTTATTGGGCCAAAATAAAGGTGATTATTGGGACAGTGGTGTAATTAATTCATCTAACTCTACTCAAGTGATTTATCGCGGTAAGCCGCTACGGTCAAGAAAAACTGTGTATTGGAAAGTGATGGTGTGGGACGGAAAAAATGCTCAGTCTGACTGGAGCCGGTCTGCATCTTGGTCAATGGGCTTATTGAATGCTGCCGATTGGAAAGCAAAATGGATTGGATCCATTACTGATCCCTACCCGGACTCGGCTATAACTTATCCTGCACCATATTTTCGAAAAGATTTACTGTCAAAAAAAAGATAAAGCAAGCGATAGTGTATGTAAGCGGACTTGGTTTTTATGAATTATTTTTAAATGGAAAGAAAGTAGGAGATCAGGTGCTGGCCCCCGCCATTACGACAAAAGGGCCTTGACAAATATGCTTTACCCCTTTGACGATCAGTCGACAAAACGCATATTTTACAACACGTTTGATATCACCAACAGCATTACTCAAAATGTTAATGCTTTAGGAATAATATTAGGTAATGGCTGGTATAATCAAAGAGACAGAACGGTTGAGGGTAAAATGTGGTATGATGTCCCAAAACTGATCTTCCAGATGGAGATTACCTATACTGACGGAACAACCGCGATTATCGCATCAGATACTAATTGGAAAACAAAAACCGGCCCGCTTTTGAAAGATGGGATTTTTACAGGCGAGAAGTACGATGCCCGACTCGAACTCGGAGCCTGGAATAAGGCCGCCTATAATGATGCAGAATGGAAGTCATCCATTCTCGTAAGGCCGCCTACAGGTACATTGCACCCGCAAACGGCACCTTCAGACAAGATAATCAGGACCTTAAAGCCAGCTTTTGATGGCCGGATAAGAGACTCCGTATATCAATATCATATAAATGAGACCGTAGCAGGTTGGGCAGCTTTGCGTGTTAAAGGCCAGGCCGGAAGTGAAATTAAAATAAGATTTATTAGTGAAGAAGGCGATGATTACGGACAGTACGATTATTATACTTTAAAAGGAACCGGAATAGAAACTTGGGAACCAAAATTCACCTGGCATGCCTTTAGAAAAATAGAGGTAGTTTCAAAAGATGTGGTTCTTGATTCAGCCAGTATTAAGGTGAAAGAAGTACGTACCCACGTAGCGCCCAATGGAAGTTTTGAGTGTTCAAACCCGTTCTTGAACACAATAAATACCGCTTATTTATCAACACAAGAAGCCAATATACACGGAAGCGTAAGCAGCGATTGCCCGCACCGGGAGAGACTTGGTTATACCGGTGACGGACAAGTTGCTATGGAGAGCGCCATGTTGTCTTTCAATATGACGCAGTTTTACAATAAATGGATAGATGATATAGGTGATGCCCAAAACAAGAAAACGGGGTTTGTTACCCACAGTGCGCCGTTTGGCGGTGGCGGAGGCGGCCCGGCATGGGGATCGGCCTATATAATAATGCCCTGGTTGTACTACTCATTTTATAGTGACACCACCGTTTTAAAGCGGCATTATACGAGTATGAAACAATGGATAGAATACCTAAAGACACGGACCAATGCGAACGGCCTCATCACTAAAGAAGAACCCGGTGGCTGGTGTTTAGGAGATTGGTGTACACCAGCCAAAATTGAGATACCGGAGCCCTTAGTAAACACCGCTTATTTCTACCATGTAACAGATCTGATGAGCAAAATGGCCGGTGTTTTAGGGAATGAAAAAGACCGTTCAAGTTTTTCAAGCTTAGCACAAGAGATAAAAACCAATTTTAATAAGGCCTATTATAATGCATCAACAAAATCTTATTGGGAAGGCAGGCAGGGTTCAGATGTACTTGCATTAGCATTTGGCCTGGTACCCGAAGAAAAATACGATGCCGTTTTTAACTCTCTTTTAGAGCATTTAGCTAAAATTAATTATCATTTTGATACCGGTATTTTAGCTACACCACAATTATTAAAAGTGCTTTCAAAAAATGGCAGAAATGACATTGCTTATAAAATCATGAACCAAAAAGATGGCCCCGGGTTTGGTTACCTTTTGGATAGTAAAAACAGTAATTTATGGGAGTTCTGGGGGAAAGGCGGTTCCCAGAGTCATCCAATGTTTGGCAGTGTGATAGAATGGTTTTATTCTGGTATTGCAGGAATACACCAAGATCCTGCAAATCCGGGAATGAAGCACTTCATTATTGAGCCCAAACCAGTAGGAGATTTAACTTATTGCAAGGCGTCTTATAATAGCCTATTCGGGTTAGTCCGTTCTGATTGGAAGATTAGCGGGGAGAGTAACATGGAAATTCAAATAGAAATACCCGTAAACACATCAGCAACTTTTGTTTTACCATCAAATAAAATGCAATTGATAGATAAATCTGGCAAAAACATTCTTGTCAAAAAAATCAATGGCAAGTATGTAGCAGAATTTGCATCCGGCGTGTATAGCTTTGAAGTATTGTAACGCTGATACAGTAAAATAGCCCCAGTTTTAAAAATAGTATTAATGAGGTGTTGGCTCGGAAGTATCCGAACCAACACTTTACCGGGACCTAATTATCTCTACGTTTTTCGAACCACCTTCTATTTTATCAGCCGGTTTCTGCCCGTTACCGGGAACGGATATATCTAACGCTTTCTTTAAAAGTTCCGGGTGTCATCTCCACAAAAAAAGTTTCTACACCGGCTTTTTTTGCCGCGGCAAAAAATTCTTTCCAGTCTATTATCCCTTTTCCTACCGGCATCTCCTTTTTGTCGGCTGTCCAGTCAGAAAGGTGTGCTGAAAAAAATCGCCCAGGGTGCCTGTTGAAATAATCAGCGGCTTTGTAACCAAGATTGATCACCTCTGTTTGAAACTGCATTTTTACTAGTGCCGGGTCTAAACGCTCCAGCAGCGCATCATAGATCAGGCGGCCCTCTAACACAGCAAACTCGGTACTGTGATTGTGATAGCCCAGCTGAAGTCCTGCTTTTTTTATTTTTTCACCCGCTTGATTAAGATCATCAGCCCGCACCAAGTATTCGTCAAGTGTTGCCGTCTTTGACAGGCCGGGGTGAGAACAAATCATGTGTCGGACCCCTAACTTTTTGGCAAATTCAATACGGTCGTCAAGGTTCTCTGCAGACAATTCGGTAAATGTATAATGGCAGCTCGGACAGGTCAGCCCAGCATCTGTTATAATGTTGCGCATGTCGGAGCCCTTCATGGAGGCAAGTGGGCCAAAACCCATATTCTTGTATCCTTTCGGCGAACACATTTCTACCATCCGGAAGCCTTGTGCGGCCATCGATTTCAGTGTACCGGAAAAATCATTGGCAAGCGCCTCTTTTATGACCCAGCTTTGAAAGCCCAGCGGTATGTTAAGCCGGCGTGTGGCAGCCTTCAGGCTACCAGGTAAATATGCTGATAAAAACGCACCACCAAGGCCGGCTGCGGCGGTTTTGAGAAATATTTTGCGGTTCATTGTTTCCGTTTTTTGATTTATTTAAATGGAATCAGGGTGCCATCCCGGGCGATAGTCCCGTTTCAGGAACATATTCGCACTCTCCTCGTTAGTAATCCTACCGGAGGCGGCATCGTACTTCAGTGTTTTATTGGTACGCAGGGCAGCGGCATACAGGTTTACAGCTTCTGTAAGATAGTCTGCATCTAAAAAACTACCTGGATATTGCTTTCTGGTTTTACAGGCTTGTACAAATTTGGGTAGCGCCTCGGTGGTCATTTGCACCTGGCCGCGAAATTTTTGAGCAGCGCCTGTCGGTGCATCCATTTTGGTGCCCGAAATGATCTGCGGGTCATCTATCTGAAAGCCTGTGAGAATCTTTCCCTTTTCTCCCACGAACAGCATTCCTTCCGGCGGTAGCTCTTTGTTTAGGATAGCTAGTTCTTCAGGTACAGTCGGTCGCATTCCGCCATCGTACCAAAATAGGTCTACCGGACCACGGGGGCCATTTGCAGGATAGCGGAAACGTACTGTGCTTGCAAAAGGGAAAGAAAAATTATTATTTACCTGAAAGGGCACCGGGCCGTTAAAACTGCAAATATGGCTGCGATGTGGTTCCACAGAAGTTGGAGATGTCAACTTGAGCGCTTCGAATACTGTCCAAAGGCTGTAATGCCCCATGTCGGCCATAGCGCCACCACCGAAATCGTACCAGCCGCGGAAAACCATGTGAGTATAATTAGGGTGATATGCTCGATCGGCTTCAGGACCCAACCAAAGGTCCCAATTGAAGCCTTCTGGAACCGGAGGCTTGTCTGCAGGCAATTCAGGATAGTGTGGCCACACTGGCCGGTTGGTCCAGTTGTGTACCTCAGTGAGTTTACCAATGGCACCTGCGTTGATCCAGGCCATCACCGTATCCATAGAGCCGTTAGAGTCCCAAGGTATTAGATGTGTGATTACTTTAGGGCGGCTGCGGGCCAGTTCAATTACTTTCTTTCCTTCCAGCAAACGATTAGAGATCGGCTTATGCATCAGCACATGCTTTCCTCTTTTAATTGCGGCCATTGCTAATACGCCATGAAGGTGGTCCGGTGTCATGATTTTGACACTATCGAGGCCCTTTTCTTTTTCTAACAATTCCCTTGCATCGGCATAGGCCGCACAGCCTTTGTACTTTTTGTCGGGACGCATCGAGGCATACCAGGCTTCTACGATCTCTTTACCGTTGGCCAGGCCTCCCGGGATAGTGTTGTCGCCGCCGGGAGTCCAGTCTGGCTTATTCAGTGCTTTGCGAACGTCATCTTTAAGCCAATTTATACCCCAGTCTCTGTAACCTCTTGCCTCTTTGTTGGGATCACAAACAGCTACTACCTGAATTTCCGGAACCGTTAAGAGCGGTAATAATTCACGAATGCCTTGTGTGCCCATTCCGATATAAGCCATGGTAATCTTATCGCTCGGTGCAATGTAGCCGGGACCTCCCAGCACGTGTCTTGGTACAATTGAGAAGCCAAGGGCCGTAGTAGCGGTTAGTGCCACAAATTTGCGGCGGTTCATTAAGGGGATCTTTCTCGATAGATCGTCTTTCGTTGCGGAAGCGGAGTTGTCTTTTTCCATTAGCTGTTTTAATATTTAAGTGCGGAATGAATCTAAGGAAAATTCTTGGGCTGGCAAAATATTCACGTTTGTTGCGTTCTAAATGGAGCATTGACCAGCCGTGTAACTTTAAACGTTCTTATAGAAGTACCGGTAAATACATCATACACTTTGTCTACCACATCAAAAAATGGAATTGCTGGATAAATCTGGTAAAACATTGTCGGCAAAAAATACCAATGAAAGCATTGGAATGTCTGAAGAAACCTTAGATAAAATATTTCAAAATTCCATCGCGCCAAGCAAGTAGTAAAAGGCTGTTCCGGCCTGTGCATGGGTTTATACATTGGCTCAGAAATTCAGAACCATGGTGGGAAAATTTGGGTGGAGGGCACCCAAAAATGCAGGCTCTACATTTTTCTTTTCTTTGCCGACCATACTTTCTCTTATCGAGTAACCGGTATTGCTTAGGCATTCACTTTGTTCAATTGAATCGAATACTTTTCAAGGATTTCACAAGTTCTTCAAACCTAAGGGGTTCAAGTGGTTGTTTTAAAATTTCTGCAGTGCGTAATTCGATCTGGTGTTCCAATTCCTTCCTTTGAAGTATGGTTTGGTCCATCCGGTAACGGTAAACCACAAGGGCGAGAGCAACTATCGTTATAATACTAAGTGCTCTAAACCATCATGTAGCTCAAAAGGACGGAGTGATAATTTCTTTAGTAAAGTGCCTTTTCCTGTTATATCGGAAGAAAATATGATGAAATGAGGCGGCTTTAAACAATAAACTATTTAGTCTATAAATTTTGTAGTCTATTATTTTTTATTTTACTTTGTGCCATTATGAATAAACACAATACTTTATCCTCTCAAATAAGTCATTCAAAAATATACTCCCTAGAGGTGTATGTAAGTTGTTGTAACCTCCATTGCACCGATTATGAAGCTAAAAAGTAAGATCTAAGATTTATAATCCACAAAAAAAGGGAAGTACTAAGAGTACTCCCCCGAGCTTAAATCAGTGAAACAGGCATATCAATTGGCGTTGTCACCTGCTTCAAATCCATTCATTAAACTCAAAGTAAAAGTATGCAAAATTTTGAAAAGGCTGGACTGCACTATGCAGCCAAGGCTTTCACAAAAGCATTAAATTTCGAAAATCAGATTCCTGCCCTATCAACTTCGGGGAATTCAAAACAATTTTTAGCAAACTCGCAACCTGTATTACCTAGCGATTTAAAGTTATCCGCCTTGCTAAAGCTTTGGCTTTTAATTGTAAGTCTCGCTGTTCCACTCATCCTTTCTGCGCAGCAACCTCAGCCCCTCATTAATTCTACCCTCCAAGGCACGGTAATTAATGCGAGAACTAAAGAGGCTCTTATTGGCGCCGCTGTCAAAATCAAAGGAACTACTCATGCGGTTTCCACCGATGCAGATGGCAAGTTCGCTTTCGTTACCGGGCAAAAATTCCCCTACATTCTTCAAGTAAGCTATCTCGGCTTTGAAAGCATTGAACTCACTGTAGAAGGGAGCCCAGTAGAGATTCAGTTAAAAGAAACCTCAAGCAAGCTGAATGAGGTTGTTATTGTAGGATACGGAACGCAGGAGCGGAAGAATCTTATTGGCTCTGTAACTAAAGTAAATCCAGCAGATACTAAGAGCATCCCGGAAGGAAGCTTTGATGCACAACTGCAGGGAAAGGCATTAGGTGTTCAGATAAATACGAACACGGGCGTGCCTGGCTCAGATGTTTTTATCAGAGTGCGTGGAGCTACTTCAATTAATGCAAGCAATGACCCATTGTATGTAATAGATGGAGTATTCGTCAATAACAGCAGCTTGCAAAATATTGCTCAAGAGAGAACAACCTCTCCCTTAGCTGATATTAATCCATCGGACATTGAAAGCATTGAAATACTTAAAGATGCAAGTGCTGTGGCCATTTATGGATCCAGAGGAGCAAACGGAGTCGTCATTGTCACTACTAAACGTGGTGGTTATGAAAAGAAACCGAAAATCGACTTTAATACCTCTCAGGGAGCTGGTTGGGTGCCAAAGGAGCGTGCATGGAAACTGACAACAGGCGAAGAACACGCCATTCTGGTAAATGAATTTAATAAAAATCTCGGTCGGCCCTTACCATTCAGACCTGTAACTGAGGTAATTAATGGCGTGCCCGGAAGAGGTTTACCTAGTGAACAAAAGACTTATGACCGAATGGCAATTCTCGAGCGGACGGGTCAGCTACAAAATTATGATCTGTCTGTACAGGGTGGCTCCAGAACAACCCGCTATTATGTAGGCGGAGGATACAATAGCCAGGAAGCTACCTGGAAACCTATGGATTTTCGCAGAGGCAGCCTAAAGCTGAACCTCGACCAAAAAATTTACAACAAGATTTCCATCGGAGTAAGCAATACTGTATCGTCGGTTTGGAGGAACCAGGCAAGGCCGGCTAACGGGGGGAACGGAACCTTGCTGCAAGCTTCATTAAATATTCCTACTTATTTGCCAATTTTCGATGAAAAGGGCAGTCCACTAAAATGGGTAAACTTTGATAACATTGATGTAATTACCCGAGAGGTAAATCTTAACTCAAAGAGTTTGCGGTACATTGGCAATCTCTATGGTGAGATTGATATCTTAAAAAACTTAAAGTTCCGTACCAGTTGGAGCTTAGACTTTAACAGCTATAATGAATCCGAATATTGGGGTACCGAAACTTTGCTGGGTGCACCTCCAACTAATGGAAGAGCGAGTTCAAGCATCACCCAAGCAACTGGCTGGGTAAATGAGCAAACTATACGGTATAACCAAAAACTCGGCAAGCATGCGTTTGGGATTATAGTAGGCAATACCCTTCAGGGGAATACCATAAATAACACAACGGCCAGAGGCACTAATTTTCCCAACAATTCATTTAGATTAATTTCCGATGCAGCAAATCAAACGTCTGCGGAGTTCATCAATTCTAATAACCTTGCCTCATTCTTCTCAAGTGTTGACTATAACTTTAAGAGAAAATACCTGCTGGAACTTACACTGAGGGCGGATGGTTCGTCAAGATTTGGAAAGAATAATCGCTGGGGATACTTTCCGGCAATTGGGGGAGCATGGAAAATAAAGGATGAAAAGTTCTTAAGAGATGTCGACTTCATCAGCAACTTAAAATTACGTGCAAGTTATGGGGTTACCGGCAATCAAAATGGCATCAATGATTTCGCTTCTCTTGGATTATGGCGAGCAGGTTTTGGATACGCAAATACTACAACCGGTGGAGAAAGCCCAGGTACGGGTCCGCTACAATTGGCTAATCCGGATTTGAAATGGGAGCGAACCAGTCAGGCTAACATAGGTTTGGACCTAGGCCTAGTTCGCGATAAGGTAAATCTGGAATTTAACCTTTACAACAAATATACGAAGGATGTGCTGCTTGAAGTAGCAGTGCCATCAAGTACAGGTTTTTCTTCATACATCAGCAATTTCGGAGAAATAAGTAATAAGGGATTTGAATTAGGTATAAGCTCGACAAATTTTAACAACGGTAACTTTACCTGGAAAACGGAATTCAATGTATCCCGCAACATAAATAATGTTGAGAAGATTGCTTCGCCCATAAACTACGCAACACGCGATGTAGTGAGAATTGAAGAGGGTAAACCCTTGTACTCTTACTGGATGTATGAGCAACTGGGCGTAAACCCGCAAACTGGAAATATCATTTTCAGAGACCTCAATAACGATGGGCAGACGACTGTAGCTGATAGGAGCTTAGTTGGAAATACCTGGCCCAAATTTTTTGGAGGATTTAATAACACCTTCGCTTATAAGGGCTTTGACCTGGGCGTACTCTTTACATACTCCTATGGCAATGATGTGTATAATCTGAACAGGGTTTTTGGGGAAACCGGAGGTACTCTCGACGCAAACCGGGTGTTTTTCAAAAGCCAGCTTAATCGTTGGACAACTCCTGGACAAGTTACAGACATCCCAAGGTTAAGTTCTGAAAACTATTCCATTTATCAGAATAGCCGCTTTCTGGAAGATGGCTCATTCTTGCGCTTACGGCAGTTGAATTTAGGATACACTATTCCAAAGAAGATAACTACCAGAGCCAGCATTAACACTGTGAGGTTCTACCTCACAGCGTCAAACCTGTTTCTCTTTACTCCTTATTCAGGCGCAGACCCTGAAAGTAATCTTGGAGTTGGAGGACAGAACACACAAGGATATGATTACGGGGTGCCGCCTCAACCCCGCACTTTTCAATTTGGTTTAAACCTTTCATTATAAAATCATGAAAAAGATACATTTACTATACATAGCCATTCTTTCTATCGCATTCAGTTCTTGCGAAAAGTTTCTGGACGTAAAGCCGCAGTCAGCTGTACCTGACGATGCTGTAATCTATGATAAGATTTCTGCTGAAACGGCTATCAGAGGAGTATTCAGACAGTTAGGGTCATCCAGTTACTATGGTGAAGGCTATGTTACGCTGGGCTATTTCCCGGGCGGTGATGTGATTAATAACACAGTAGCTGCGTCACAGGATTTGGTTGATATCAATTTCAGAGCAGACGACGGCTTATTTAATTCAGTTTGGGCAGCCATATACAGCACCATTAACCGGGCCAATCATGTCATCCAAAAAGTGCCGAATATTAACGATCCGTTGCTAACTCCTGCGCTTAAAAATCAAATAATAGGTGAGGCTCATTTCATTAGGGCATTGGCTTATTTTGATTTGGGTCGGGCATGGGGTGGTGTTCCACTAAAACTGCAACCAACAGAACAGCTTTCAAACAGTATAGGCATTCCACGAAGTACCTTAGAAGAGACTTACGCGCAAGTTACTGCCGACCTTGATGTTGCCGAAAACCTGGTTCCGGCTGGCATCAACAGATTCAGGGTAACAAAAAACACGGTTCTTGCATTACGCGCCAGATTGTATTTGTATCAACAAAACTGGGCACTTGCCGATACTGAAGCCACTAAGGTGATAAATGTTACACCAGCCGGAAGTTCAGATGGCTATATGCTGGTTGCCCCGTTCAGTGCTTGGTTTAAGAATAATGCAATAGCCACACAGGAATCTATTTTCGAAATCGAATATAGCAATCAAAATCCAAGCTCCTTCAGATCTCAGATGCAGCATCCCACCAAGGGAGGAACCTACAGATATGGCCCAAATGCCACTGTTGTTGCTTTATTGAATAATCCGGCAATCGGAGGAACAGCTACCGGCCGCCGTGCTCTCATTGGAAGTGTGACCCAAAACGGAACTACTTTATGGTTCGGTGATTTATACTATCGCAGTCCTGCAACAGATCCGTCTTACGTGCTAAGGATTGCTGAGCAATATTTGATAAGAGCCGAAGCCAGAGCAAATAATAGCAATCTAACCGGTGCTATTGAAGACCTGAACAGAATAAGAACCCGGGCCGGCTTATCCCAGTTTGATGCGACGACGCTGGATACCAAAGAAAAAATATTGAGGGCAATTGAAGATGAGCGTCGCTTTGAATTTTTGTGGGAAGGTCACCGCTGGTTTGACCTGTCGCGCACTGGCAGAGCCAAAACGGTGCTTGAAGCACTTGATCCTAATAGAAAAGTGGATGCTCACGAATGGAAGTTTCCACTTCCTATTGAACAGGTTCTTCTTGACAAATTGCAGCAAAACCCGGGATATCAATAAGCCAATTCATCAAAATCAGATACGTTATGAGTTCTTTAATCAAAGAGTCTGCTTTTTCAGAATGGAAAGGCTACCAGAAAACAGCACTACAATTTTTCTTATTCTTTTTTTCACTCCTCACCATACCGCTGGATATTAAGTTCTATAAATTCTTATTCTCCGGCAGTTGGCTTGATTTCCACATTACTGATCTGTTGGCGATAGCAAGTTATCTACCCAATTTCTTTTCTGAGAATGACACCTCCCCCTGGGGCCTAGCAAGTTTTTCTACATGGGGATTAGTTTTAGCGATCGCATTGGCAGCCAGCTTCGCGTGGACCGCCTATGAGCGCCGTACTAATCAAAGTCTTGTCGATTACAATAAGTTGTATTATTGGTTAAGGGCTGTTTTAAGATACCGATTAGGAATTGCGCTCATTGCCTATGGATTAATCAAAATCTTCCCGCTTCAAATGCCCTTACCTTCTTTAAGCAACCTGCACACCAATTATGGAGATTTTTTACCATGGAAGATTTACTTCCATACTGTAGGGGTGGCGCCTAATTACGAAACCTTTTTTGGCGTAGTAGAAGTTCTGGCAGGTGTGTTACTCTTCTTCAGAAACAAGGTATCGTTCGGGGCCGGAATTGTATTAGGCTTCGCCGGAAATATTGTGGCAGCCAACTTTGCTTATAATATAGGCAGCCATGTTCTGTCGACTTACCTGGTATTAATTGCCACTTTTTTGTTTGCTCATGATGTGCCACGATTATTTAACTTATTAGCCCTTGAGAAACCAACCAAAGCTGAAAGATATGAACCCGACTTTACTGATTCCAGATTAAAAAAGGCCAAATTCTATCTGAAGGGATTCGCTTATCTCTTTGTTGCAGCCCTGGCCTTATCAAGCTTTATAAATTACCAATCAGACCCATATCTGATCCCTCAAAAAGCTGGTTTGTCCGGAGCATACGGCTTTTATAACGTAAAGCATTTTGTGTTCAATAACGATACAATTCCTTATTCAAGGACAGATCTTAACCGCTGGCAGAACGTTGTTTTTGAGAAATGGTCCACCATCAGCATAAAAACCGCAAAGCCGGTTAAACTGGATTTCTCCGTTCGCCATGCTTCGCAGTTAAATGATATTGACAGAGTTTATGAATCTGCAGGTGTGGGCGACAGGCGCTACTTCGACTACACTATTGATTCGTCCTCAAAAAGCCTGTCGCTATTGAATAAAAATCCCCATCATCGCGACGAAAAATTTAATCTGAATTATCAGCGACTTAACGACTCCACCATAGTGCTTACCGGAGTTAACGAAAACAATGATAAAATAACTGCATACCTCGAAAGAATTGACCGCAAATACATGCTTATTGAGGGAAGACGCAAGCCTGTAAAGTTATGATACAGACAACAGAAGCAAATAAAAGCGAGGCTTCAGTACGTGTTTCTGAAGCCCGCACAGGCAGAAGCATAGAGTGGAAGGCTTATGAAAAAGTTGCTTTCAGGATAGCTTTTATATTTTTCTTCTTGCTTACGGTTCCACTGGACGTGGATTTTTATAAAGGTTGGTTTACAGCCGACTGGGCCAATTTGCATATCAGAGATCTCGGAAAACTAAGTGGTTCGTCGTTTAGTCCGATTAAAATAAAAGAAACGCTGCCAGGCTCTAATGATACTGGTTCCATTGCCAAGTCAAACGTTAAATTCCTTAAGATCAGTTCGGAAAGTGGTGCTTTTGGCATTGCCAGTTACATCAATTGGGGATTAGCCTTTTTTATAGCATTGGTGGGTGCAGCAATATGGTCCCTTCTGGATAAAAAGACGAAAAATTACCGCGCGCTCTATTATTTCATTTCCGTAGCTGTAAGTTTTTCGATGTTGATGAAACTCAACGGGCTCACTTTCTCCAAGGTCTTCCCAACTCAAATGCCCGAACTTGCCATGACTCAACTGAATACAAGCTTTGGCGATTTTACTCCACAGAAATTGTATTGGCTGCAGTTAAGCTTTGTTCATAATTATGAGGTATTTATAGGCCTTGCCGAACTAGCTATTATGACGCTATTATTTTTCAGGCAAACTCGCGCACTAGGAGCCGCGCTCGCACTAACCATGATAGGTAATATTGCAATAGCCAACCATGTTTATGATGGCGGGATTCATTTAGCTGCGTCATTCTATGCGCTGGGCGGCTCATTCGTTTTATGGCGCTATCTGCCGGGAATATGGAACCTTTTAGTAAACAAGAAAGACGTCACCACTCCGGTTTACAATTTCCATTTCGAAAAAAAGTGGCAGAAAATTCTCAGATACGGGTTTAAACTATTTGTCTTCGGATTTTTCTTTGTGTTAAGCGCCTATTTGCACTGGTACAATTATCAACGCGACTCTTATAAAGTACCATCCAGGCCAGGTTTGTCAAACGCCAGGGGTTTTTATGAGGTAGCGGATTTTAAGCTTATCGGAAAATCAATCCCTTATTCTCCAGTTGATTCGCTTAGGTGGCGCGAGGTGACATTCGAAAAGTGGTCAACTCTTTCATTTTCTGTGTTTAACACATTTATGATTCATGGCGAAGCAGGACGAGGAAAGCAGTTTAAAGATGTGGACCGCACTTACGAATCCGCCGGAACAGCTGGTGGCCGGCGACACTATTATTATGAAGTCGATACTGTTAATCAAGTGCTTCATCTTCAAAACAAGAACAAAGTTTATAAAGATCAGAAACTGGTGCTGTATTACGACAGGCCGTCGCAGTCACGGATTATACTACGCGGAAGAAACGAGTATAATGATTCGATCTACGTTGTGCTCGACAAAACGGCAAAGAGCTATGCACTTTATGAGGCCCTAAATAAAAAATAATTTTATGTCAGAGATAGAGACTCTTCCGGCATCAGCCATTGAACAGCAACAAGGCGTTGCTACAGCAGAGAAGATGGGCTGGACTGCCCGCCAGAAATTTGCTTTTCGTGTGGTATTTATTTATGTAATTCAGTTATGCATCCCATTAAGACCCCGCTTTTACAATAATCTTTTTAACCTAAACTTTGACGAATTTAACTGGCAAACGCTTTCAGGTTTTACCGGGATCGGCTCGCCGGAATACATTGATATTGGCGACGATATTTGGGGGCTATACAGTTACATCAATCTGGGTGTTGGTCTTGCAGTGGCTTTAGCACTCGCCTTAATCTGGACGCTAATTGACAAGAAAAGAAAAAATTACGACCTGTTATATTATTGGATCTTAGTTGTTGCCAGGTACCGTGCCGCCTTTGGGATTATTGCATGGGGTATGAAGAAATTTGTACCCAAACAAATGGAAATTCCATCTTTAACCTTTTTGCAAACTCCTTTTGCCGATTTCAGTGAGCAAAAAGTTTACTGGCAATCTGTCGGCATTGCGCAGAATTATGAGATATTTTTAGGCTTTGCCGAAATATTGGCTGGTGTGCTACTTTTGTTTCGCAAAACTACAGCCATTGGAGCTGCCTTACTGGCCATTGTTTTATTTAACATATGCATTGCCAATCATGCCTATGATGGAATGGTTCATGTAGGAAGTTTCACTTACACCATATTAGGTGTAATTATTTTATGGCCTTACTTTGGAAATGTCTGGAGGCTTTTAGTAAAAAAGGAAGATGTGGTTCCGGAATTCAGATATCCGGAGTTCACTTCAGGATTGCAGAATTATTCGAGAATCGGGTTGAAAGCACTATCTATCGGAATCTTTGTGTTTTTCTCTTATTATCTTCACTACATCGATTATGTAGGATACAGGTATCCGCATGATTACCCTGGACTTAAAAATGCCGCGGGAATATACGAGGTGACAGAGTTTAGATTAAACAACAAACTTATACCATATTCGCCACTAGATTCCGTACGTTGGCAGGATGCCGTTTTCGAGAAATGGTCTACCCTAACCTTTAAGGTAAATCGTTTACAACACATGGACAATGACAATACCGGCAGAGAGGGAAAGAAAAGTATTAATAAGCGATTTGAATTTAGAGGAATAGGCGGCGGCAGACACTATTTTAACTATAAAATTGATCGAAAAAGACAGATTCTCTATCTTGAAAATAAGAACAGGGCCCATCGGGATCAAAAACAGGAACTGCATTACGAGCGTCCGTCTCCTAACCGCATAGTCTTATCTGGTTTAAATGAATTTAAAGATTCAATCTATGTAGTTTTAGATAGGAAAACGAATGAGTTCGCAGTTACCAAAACACCTTAAACATACAGAGATGATAGTTATACAGGAAAATGAGTAAAACAGAGTTTGATGCTATTGTAATCGGTTCTGGCCCGAATGGTTTATCGGCTGCAATAACCTTGCAGCGCGAGGGCTTGTCGGTGCTGCTAATCGAGGGTAAAGATGTAATTGGTGGTGGTTTACGCTCAGCGGAACTTACACTTCCTGGTTTTACTCATGATGTATGTTCGGCGATTCACCCAATGGCGGCTGCTTCTCCTTTTTTCAAAACCTTGCCTTTACAAACATACGGGCTAAGCTGGATTTATCCTGAAGTTGCAGCGGCCCATCCCTTTGATGATGGAACCGCTGCTATCTTAAAAAAGTCAGTAGCCGAAACGGCGGCCTTTCTTGGTAGAGATGAACAGGCCTATCTCGACCTCATGGGCCCGGTCGTAAAATCCTGGCCGCTTATTGTTAACGATGTTCTGGGTCCGCTGACAATTCCAAGCCATCCGGCCGAGATGGCACAATTCGGGTTAAAAGCTTTAAGCTCGGCTTTAACTCTATCCAAGCGCTTCTCGACCAAAGAAGGTAAAGGATTATGGGCAGGAATGGCCGCGCATTCTATCCAACCTTTGTCTAACTTGACTACTTCCGCCATTGGAATTGTACTCATGGCGGCCGGGCATTTAGGGGGCTGGCCCATCCCGAAAGGTGGCTCACATCGCATTGCAAATGCGCTTGCATCTTACTTTAAATCCCTTGGTGGGACGATAGAAACCGGCGTATATGTGAAATCTTTAAATCAGCTTCCATCTTCAAAAGCTGTGTTATTCGATGTTACACCACGCCAACTACTAGAAATCGCAGGACATAAGTTTTCATCCATTTACAAATGGCAACTGGAACGATACCGATACGGCATGGGTATTTTCAAAATCGATTGGGCGCTTGATAGTCAGATCCCTTTTACAGCCAAAGAATGTCGTAGCGCAGGAACCGTCCATATCGGAAATACAATAGAAGAAATCGCCTTAAGCGAGCAAACGGCATCATCCGGAAGGGTACCTGAAAAACCTTTTGTATTGTTAGCACAGCAAAGTCTGTTTGATTCTTCGCGGGCACCGCAAGGGAAACATACTGCCTGGGCGTATTGCCATGTACCAAATGGTTCTAAAACAGATATGACAGATGCGATTGAAAATCAAGTAGAGCGTTTTGCTCCTGGCTTTAAAGAAAGAATTCTTGGGAAACACGTATTTAACACGGAGCGAATGGAAGAGTACAATCCGAATTACATTGGCGGCGATATTAACGGCGGAGTAATCGATATCGGCCAAATCTTCACCCGTCCGGTTATCAGCACTTCTCCTTATAAAACATCTGCAAAGGGTTTGTATATCTGCTCATCCTCTACCCCTCCGGGCGGTGGAGTGCATGGCATGTGCGGCTATCATGCCGCAAAAAAGGCGCTCAAAGATGTCTTTAATATTAAAGCTTCGCCACTTTATTCGCCCTGAAGCCATTTCAAAAATCCAAACGTCAAACTCCAGTAAGCATCAAAAATTAATATAGCATGGAAGCCGTAAATAACCCTAACCAAACAACAGCACAAGAAAATCCCCCTGCCAAGAGTGGCTTCGGCCTTCACGAAGACTGGACGGTTGTCGCTCTTGGATTTTTAATTATTATTCTGGCATTATCGGGATTGGTTGTCCCTGCCCCATCATTTGGATGGAGCTCGGCATCAGATTTCTCAAACAAAGTTTTTTCCGCAGAAAACACTCAGGCAATCGGATTGCAATTTCTGCTCGTGATTGTAATCGCCGCTTTAGGAGCGGTTCTAACTGCCAAGCCAATTAAGAATTTTCTGGTTGTATTTCCGGTGGTTTATATCATCACACTAATCGCCTTAATACTTGCGGGTAATAAACAAGTAAAAGCGTTCAACCTTGAAGCCGTAATCTTTAGCCTTTCTCTAGGCCTGTTGATTGGAAACGTATTTAAATTACCCGAGTGGTTCAGAAACGCCCTCTCAACCGAGCTATATGTTAAAATCGGCCTCGTGCTTTTAGGAACTGGTGTAATCTTTTCCGACATTCTTAAAGCCGGTTCTTTAGGATTAATTCAAGCGCTCGCCGTTGTTCTATCGGTATGGTATTTCGCATTCTGGTTGTGCAAAAAACTTAAAGTTGATGACGAGCTTACCATGATGATATCAAGTGCGGTGTCTATTTGCGGAGTTTCAGCAGCAATTGCTACCTCGGGTGCCATAAAGGGGGATTCCAAAAAGCTTTCTTATGTAA
>DASWMZ010000106.1:0-15779 GCA_036399495.1 Pedobacter sp. | reverse complement strand
GATCCAAACTTTAAACGCTAATAATGCGCTGGTCTCTACATCAGGTGTAACATGGTACTTGACTCTTACCGGTGGCACGCCGATTTCTCCTACATGGAATCAAACGGGTTCTATTACCTATTATGCCGAATATTTTAATGGGACTTGTTCCAGTTTGACAAGAACTCCCGTTACCTTAACCATCGACGCCGCCCCGCCCGCGCCCGCTCTTTCGGGTTCGGGTAGTATCACCCAATGCGAAATAAATCCGATTCAAACTTTAAACGCTAATAATGCCCTGGTTTCTTCATCAGGCGTAACATGGTTCTCCACGCTTACTGGTGGCTCGCCAATTGCTTCTCCTACTTTAGCAGCTATCGGAACAGTAACTTATTATGCCCAGTATACAAACGGAACATGCTCCAGCCTTACAAGAACACCGGTTACATTAACGATTAATGCTGCTCCGGCTGCTCCGACTCTTGCCGGGAACGTCACTGTGTGTGAGAATGGATCTTCGCAAACTCTAACCGCTACTGCTGTGGTTCCCTCCGGCTATAGCATCGTATGGTACAATACTTCTACAGGAGGAAGCGTGGTTCCGCCATCTATCACCAATACAACTCCTACCGCTGCTATTTTTTATGCGGAAGCGGTAAATAATACTACCGGATGCACCAGTTTAGCCAGAACCTCAGTGACATTAACGATTAATCCCGCTCCGGCTGCTCCGGCTCTTGCCGGGAACGGAATTATCCAGCAATGCGAAGCAAGTCCGATCCAAACTTTAAACGCTAATAATGCGCTGGTCTCTACATCAGGTGTAACATGGTACTTGACTCTTACCGGTGGCACGCCGATTTCTCCTACATGGAATCAAACGGGTTCTATTACCTATTATGCCGAATATTTTAACGGGACTTGTTCCAGTTTGACAAGAACTCCCGTTACCTTAACCATCGACGCCGCCCCGCCCGCGCCCGCTCTTTCAGGTTCGGGTACTATCACCCAATGCGAAGCAAACCCTATTCAAACGCTAAATGCTAACAACGCCCTGGTTTCTACCTCCGGAATAACCTGGTATTCCTCATCTTCAGGCGGATCAGTAATAGCGACACCTACCTTAGCAGCTACCGGAACAGTAACTTATTATGCCCAGTATACAAACGGAACATGCTCCAGCCTTACAAGAACACCGGTTACATTAACGATTAATCCTGCTCCGGCTGCTCCGGCTCTTGCCGGGAACGGAATTATCCAGCAATGCGAAGCAAGTCTGATCCAAACTTTAAACGCTAATAATGCGCTGGTTTCTACATTAGGCGTAACATGGTACTTAACTCTTACCGGTGGCACGCCGATTACTCCTACATGGAATCAAACGGGTTCTATTACCTATTATGCCGAATATTTTAATGGGACTTGTTCCAGTTTGACAAGAACGCCCGTTACCTTAACCATCGACGCCGCCCCGCCCGCACCCGCTCTTTCAGATTCGGGTACTGTCACCCAATGCGAAGCAAACCCTATTCAAACGCTAAATGCTAACAACGCCCTGGTTTCTACCTCCGGAATAACCTGGTATTCCTCATCTTCAGGCGGATCAGTAATAGCGACACCTACTTTAACAGGAGTTGGAACAGTGGTTTACTACGCAGAATATTTTAACGGTACATGCTCCAGTCTCACTAGAACAGCGGTTGTGCTAAATATAACTCCGGCTCCTCCCGCACCGGTTGTAAGCTCAAACAATATTGCCCAATGTCAGAGCACACCAATTCAGACGTTAGATGCCAGGGCAACTTTGATATCATCAGCTGGTATAAAATGGTATACAACAGCCTCAGGGGGCGCTTCGATGACAACTCCTCCAATTTGGAATACTGCAGGTTCAGTTACATACTATGCGGAAGCTCAAAACACTGCTGGTTGCGTAAGCTTAACCAGAACGCCTGTCACACTTACGATTAAACCTCTACCGAAAATCACTCAAGTAACTATTCCCCCTGTATGTACAGGCACTTTAGTTAATAGAATTGATTTTATATCAACTGTCCCGGGCACTACATACTCCTGGACCGCAACCAGTACTTCACCCATAGGACTTTTAACTTCTAATGGAACAGATTATATTCCGTCGTTCACAAGCACCAATACTGCAAATCAAAATGTTACAGCAACAATCAAAGTAACACCAACGGCTAATGGGTGTACTGGCCCTGTAATGATTTTCACTATAACAATCCTCAGACCCATAACTACTACTCTTCCATCTACACAAGAAATTTGTTCAGGTCAAAGCTCTACGGCCATCTCACTTTCATCAAACCAAACTACAGCTACATTCTCCTGGAATGTAATAAACGTAACCGGGGGCATTAGTGGTTATATTCAGAATGGAGTTGGTAATTCGATACCCTCACAAACATTTTCTGTTGCAGGAAATAATTCCGGTACAATTACTTATGAAATTTTTGCTACCACCGGAGGCTGTACAGGCCCGGCTTCTATCGCAACTATCACAGTTATCCCTTTGCCAACACAAGCCGAAACTTATGGTAATCCATCTAAACGATACAGTGTTTCGAGCAGCCCATTATTAGAAGGCAATACAGCCTTGGTAGGTACTGGTCGATGGTTTCAAACATCCGGTCCAAATACGGTTACAATTAATAACCCCTTAATACCTCAAACCACAATTTCAGGCCATATGCCCGGCAATTATGAGTTTAAATGGACTATTACAAATCATATTTGTGTAAGTGAGAGGACATTGATGATGGCTGTAAACGCCCCTCCTGTTGCTGTAAACGACAACTTTGGCACAAGAGTTAATTATCCTTTAAACGCTAATGTGGGAAGCAACGATAGTGACCCTGATGGAACCGTGCTTACTTTCACGCAACTCACAAATCCTGCTAAGGGTATTTTAACCTTCAATTCGAATGGGACATTTAACTACATACCCGAAACCGGTTTTGTTGGTGCTGTTACCTTTAATTACTCTGTTTGCGATGTTGATGGTGAGTGCCGTACTGCGGTCGCAACGATAAATTTCTATAACCCAACTATTGTAAATCTAACTCCCGCCAAATCCAAAATTTTTGAAGGAGGTAGTATTGCGATAACAGCTGAACTGCTGGCACCGATTCATGAAGATGTAACCATCACGTTGCGTTACAGTGGCGATGCTGTTCTTAACTCAGATTTTAAGCTTTATAGAGACATTACTCTCACAATAAAAGCTGGTGAAACTAAAACTACACAACGCCATATTATAGGCGGGGTAAAAGATGATATTAAAGAAAATGAAGAACTGGCAATTATTGATGTAGACGGCATTTCGTCATTCTACGTAGATGCTGGCACAGGATCGGAAGTGACTATTCAAGATGTGTTCCCTACTGATGAACCGCCATCCGGCGCGAATGAAAATGCTGATATCCGGCCTGATCCGATGTTTTCTCCAAATGAGGATGGACTGGGCAATGAAGTTTTCTTCATCTACAATATTTCTGCATACCCTGATAATGAGGTAGTGATCTTTAATAGATGGGGTAACGAGGTATTCAGAGAAAAAAATTACAACAACGAAGATCATGCATTCCGTGGAAGAGCGAACCGTGGTTTGCTTACAAACACAAAAGAAGATCTGGTAGATGGAGTTTATTTCTATCTGATACATACTAAGAATGCAGCTGGGGAAAAGAAGCTTAATAAAGGATATACAGTATTAAAGCGTAAAAGATGAGAGCATTAATACACTATAGAACTTTCTTAAAAATCAGACTTAAAATCTGTCTAAAGCTGTGCGTACCCGCATTAATTTTATTGGGATTAAATGCAAATGCGCAACAAAAAGCCATGTATTCTCAGTATATGTTTAACGGACTTGCATTAAACCCTGCATACTCTGCCACTGATGAAGCTCTGACAATATCAACTCTGTATCGCCAGCAATGGGTGGGACTAAAAGGTGCGCCAAACACACAAACATTTGCAATACACAGTCCTGTCAAGGCATCGAACAGCTCATTAGGAGCAATGCTGATCCGCGACCAAATTGGTGAAGTAATCAAAGAAACCGGAGCTTATGTTACTCTCGCCCAACGTGTAGCTCTTAACGAAAAAACATTTCTGGCAGTTGGTTTCAATGCGGGTGCAACTAGTTTCCAGGGCGACTATGCAGCTAATTACCAAGCCAGTCCGCAATCCATGAACGATCCAATGTTTGAAAATCAAAGTCAAATGAGGGTGAATTTGGGTGTGGGTGTTGTACTATTTAGTCCGAAATACTACTTAGGCATTTCCTCTCCTCATTTATTTTACCGGCCAATGGGTGCATCATTAAGTAACTTGAAGGCATCAACTACTTATAGGCCGCACTATATTATTCAGGGAGGTTACCTTATTAAGTTGGGTGGGAACCTGATGCTGAAACCACATATTATTTTGAACTATGTAAACGGTTCGCCGCTATCTGCAGATTTCAACGGCAGTTTAATTATTGCCGAAACCCTGTGGCTTGGCGCATCATACCGTGCTTTCGACTCATTCAATGCAATTATGCAGGTAGCCGTAACCAAAAATCTAGCAGTGGGTTACTCATATGATTACACTTCAACAGAACTTTCACAAGTGCAACAAGGGTCGCATGAAATTTCCTTAAAATTCAGACTTCCAATAAGAGGCAGGGAGTTTCCTAAATGCTTTTTTTAAGAAAATATCAATTCGAAAAACGTAACCTTTGAAAAGTTAGAGTTTCTTTTTATAAAGCTCCATCTTTTATTTCATCAACCACCGCCGGATCGAGTAAGGTACTTGTATCTCCCAAATTTGATGAATCACCTTCGGCAATTTTACGAAGTATACGCCTCATGATCTTACCCGACCGTGTTTTTGGCAAGCCGGTTACAAACTGAATCTTATCGGGTTTAGCGATGGCGCCAATTATCCGGGTAACCGTTTGTAAAATATTCTTCCTGGTAAGTTCTCTGTCATGTTCCGAGGTACCGAGAATAACGTAAGCATAAACTCCCTGCCCTTTTATTTCATGTGGATAGCCAACTACGGCACTTTCAACTACATCGGCATGCATGTTTATGGCATTTTCAACTTCAGCGGTACCTATACGGTGGCCTGAAACATTAAGCACATCATCTACCCTGCCTGTTATCCGGTAATAACCGTCTTCATCTCGAAGGCAGCCATCACCAGTAAAATACATATTCGCATAGGTTGAAAAATACGTTTGTCGGCAACGCTCGTGATCACCGTAAGTAGTTCTGATAATTCCCGGCCACGGAAACTTAATACAAAGATTTCCGCTGACGCCATTTCCTTCAATCTCTTTACCTTGCTCATCTACCAATACCGGCTGTATTCCAGGAAGTGGTAACGTGGCGTAGCCGGGCTTTGTAGGCGTAACACCTGCAATTGGCGAGATCATAATACCGCCGTTTTCAGTTTGCCACCAGGTATCAACAATAGGTGCTTGCTTGTTGCCAATTTTTTCATTGAACCAATGCCATGCTTCTTCATTAATGGGTTCGCCAACAGAACCTAGCTTCTTTATAGAACTAAAGTCTTTTCCCTCTAAAGGTTCTTCACCAAAGCTCATTAATGAGCGGATAGCGGTTGGGGCAGTATACAGGATATTTACTTTAAATTTTTCAATGATATCCCAAAAACGGGATGGCGTTGGGTAAGTAGGAATCCCTTCGAACATAATATTTGTAGCGCCTTGCGATAGCGGACCATAAACGATATACGAGTGGCCGGTTATCCAGCCAATATCGGCAGTACAGAAATAAACTTCGCCGGGTTGATATTGGAACACATTTGCAAACGTATAGCCAGTATAAACCATGTATCCGCCGCAAGTGTGTACTACCCCTTTTGGTTTGCCGGTCGAACCGGATGTATACAAGATAAACAAAACATCTTCAGCATCCATTTCTTCAGCCGGGCAAGCCGGATTTCCCTGCGTTTCAACCTTCTTAATCTCATCTTCCCACCATACATCGCGACCTTTGATCATTGAAATCGCAGTACGGCTTCTTGTTAAAACAATTACCTTATTTACTGAATGGCATTGAACGAGTGCATCATCTATAATATCCTTTAATGGAACATTTTTCGTTCCCCTGAACCCGCCATCGGCTGTTATTACCAGCGAGCAGGTAGCATCATTTATCCTGTCGGCGATTGATTGCGCAGAAAAACCTCCAAATACCACTGAATGGATCGCTCCTATTCTTGCGCAAGCTAGAACGGCTATCGCTAGTTCGGGTACCATTGGAAGGTAAATACAAACCCGATCACCTTTTTTTACACCATTGTTTTTTAAAACGTTGGCAAACTGGCAAACCTTATCATGCAACTGTCTGTAACTTAAAACACGGTGATGCTCTTCAGGGTCGTTAGGTTCCCATATGATAGCAGGAGTATCAGCATTTGTAGCCAGATGCCTGTCAAGACAGTTTTCTGTAATGTTAAGCTTGGCACCTTTAAACCATTGAATATTGGGTTCGGTAAAGTTCCATTCTAATACCGAGTCCCATTTCTTTTTCCAGGTGAATGACGAAGCAACCTCTGCCCAGAAATTCTCCGGTTCATTTACACTGTAATCGTATATACGCTTGTACTCGTCAAAAGATTTAATCTGTAAATTCATTTTAAACAATAATATTTTTATGCCTTATCAGACAGTTCTTATCTCAAAATATTTCAAGTTGTTGCTACCACCGCATCATCTTTCTTAGTCATGAGCGAAACAAGATAAACTGTAAGCACTGCCAATGGGAAAGAAATAATTGCGGGGTTATCTAATTTATGCATCGCTGTTGCGGGATCTAATCCGTAACGATCCCACATAGTTGGGGAAGTTAGAATTATAGCCAACGATGATACAATGCCAACTACAATTGAAGATGCTATGCCATTTGCTGTGGTTCTTTTCCAGAAAAGGAGAAACAAAATGGCTGGCAAATTTGCAGAAGCAGCAATAGAAAATGCCCATCCCACCAAAAATGAAACATTCATTCCTTTGAAAATAATACCTAGTGCAATAGCCAGCAAACCAACACCAAAAGCGGCAATTTTACCGGCCCTAACTTTTTTATTATCACTCAGATCAATCTTAAAATAGTTGTCCATTAAATCATGTGCGATAGCACCAGAAGATGCGATGATCAATCCGGCTACGGTACCTAAAATTGTAGCGAATGCAACCGCCGAAATAATTGAGAACAGCACTACACCAAAAGCTTTTGCAAGCAGTGGCGCAGCCATATTACTAGATTCTACATCCTGAACACCATTTACTGCAGCCCCTAAGCCCATGTAAAGGGTAAGAATATAAAATATTCCAATTGCGGCGATTGCCAGAATTGTTGATTTACGAGCATCTCGTTGAGATTTAACCGTGTAGTAACGGATCAAAATATGAGGAAGTGCAGCGGTTCCTAAAAACAAAGCCAGCATCAGTGAGATAAAATCGAGGCGGCTCCAGATACTGGCTCCCTTACCTATTTTATATTTCAAACCGGGAAGCATAAAGTCTTCACCTGCAGTAGTATTCTGAATGAATAACGACACTTTTTTACCCTCATCAGTAAACTTCACTTCAGAGAAACGAACTATTTCACTCTTTTTAATAGTTGCGAGAAATTCGAACGGACCAACCGGACCGCTTTTGTCAACTTCTTTTCCGTCTACTATGATCTTACTTAGATGTCCAACCTGGAAGAATTGCGCATCTGACTTAGGCCGACCATTATAAAGTTTTGCACCATTATCCCCGTCAGATATCGAAAGTGCTTCCTTTAAACTGTAAACATTCTCTTTGTTTACAAGATGGAACCATCGTACAATACCATCCTTTTCCAACTTCACAAAATCTTTCCCTTTAATTTGTTGCTGGGAAAGGACGTTCCACCCAGCAGCACTTACAACAGTTGTATCAGCCATTTGAGGAGTAAGCTCCATAAACTTATGATATGTGTTCTTTTGATGATTTGGGCTTAAGGTAAATCCGTTTTTAAGAATATATATAGTCAGAATTAATGATAAAAGTAATAGTAGCGCACCTTTGATAAATTGTACATATGTTGTAGATGTCATGCCGGCACTTGCAACAATAAATATCACTACTGCCCCCACTAACACTACTCCTACCCAATGCGGGAATCCTAATAAAGGTGTTACTAAATCCCCGGCTCCTACCATTTGTGGGATGAGGTAAAATAAGGATACAATTAACGTACTGATTGCCGCTGTTAAGGTGATAGCGCGTGATTTGAAAGAAGAGTTCAATGCATCAGTAAATGTGTATTTACCAAGACGTTTCAGAGGTTCGGCGATAAGAAATAATGCAACAATCCATCCGGCAAGAAAACCAATAGAATATAAAAAGCCGTCGAAACCAACTGTTGCGATCATCCCGCATATTCCTAAGAAAGAGGCGGCCGATAAGTAATCTCCCGCGAAAGCGATTCCATTTACGGCCCAGTGAATTTGCCCCCCAGCCGCATAATATGATGAAGCCGAACTTGTTTTTCGTGCAAAGTAAAATGAAAGACCGAGTACTAGACTAACAAAAATGATAAAGAAGAATATGGCGATATAAGAAACCTCGTAAATCATGCTGCTGTTTCCTCCTTTGTATTTAAATCATCTTCATACTTAGAGCAAAAATAGTTGTAAAGTATGCCCAACAGAACTGCGAAAATGATTAATCCCATTCCATAAACCAGCGCCAAATTTAAACCCATAAAAATTTCTGTAGCCAGCAGTTCATAATTCCACACGCCGATAATTACGAATCCGGCGTAGAAAAACAGATATATAAAGAAGAACCAAACACCTAAGGAGGCTTTTTTCTTCGAGGCATTTTCGATGCCTACTTGTACTGCAGGTTCGTGAAGCATACAATAATTGCGTTATATGGTTAATATGGTGCCCAAGTTAAAAAGATTTCAGTAAATAATTGAAGAGAGGATTACATTCAATGTATCTTTTACTGCCACGAGTTTTATTATGGCAGTTAGCTACTAATGTAGTGACCCTGGAAAAGACTCAAAACCTCTTAATTAATTCTAAATTACATTTGTGTATCTGATTTCTTCTTCCGATATTTGCAAACTCTTTAAAGAGATCAATTTTACAATAAGATACACTTTATACTATAGTCATGTCGAGAATTTGTGATTTAACAGGAAAGATGTCGATGAATGGTTATAACGTTTCAAATTCGAACGTTAAGACCAAACGTAAATTTCATCCTAATTTGCACGTAAAAAAGTTTTTTATTCCTGAAGAAGGACGTTGGATCACTTTAAAAGTATCTACTTCAGCTATCAAAACGATCAACAAAAACGGTATAAGTGCCGTAATTAATAAATTCCTTAAACAAGGATCTATATAATTTTTATAAAGCAAAGCAATGGCTAAGAAAGGTAACAGAGTTCAGGTTATTTTAGAATGTACCGAACAAAAAGGAAGTGGCGTACCTGGGATGTCTCGTTATATCACCACCAAAAATAAAAAGAACACTACCGAGCGTTTAGAATTGAAGAAATTCAATCCGAACATGAGAAAGGTAACTGTTCATAAAGAAATTAAATAAGGATAGAAGGAATGAATGATCGGATGAAAAACATTCACTCATTCAATAACTCAACATTCAATCATTATACTAAGACATGGCAAAGAAAGTAGTTGCAACCCTGAAAACCGGAAAAGGTAAAGAATACTCCAAAGTAATTACAATGGTAAAGTCTCCTAAAACCGGCGCTTACACATTTAAAGAAATGATTGCACATAACGATCACGTTAAAGACGCAATTGCTGAAGCAAAAAAAGACTAGTCTTTTTTCTTTAAAATATTAAAGAGCCGTCCCGATCATATCTGGAGGGCTTTTTTTGTGTTTATCGCAGAGAGCCTTGTCGCATATCTGCACCTCTAAAATCCGCAAAGCTTATATGGGATTATTTGATTTTTTTAAAAAGAAGGAAACAAGTCCGGTTGAACAGGAAGCCCTTGACAAAGGCCTTGAAAAAACCAAAGAGGGACTTTTTTCTAAACTCACCAAAGCTGTAATAGGCAAGTCGACAGTTGATGAAGAGGTATTGGATGAATTAGAAGAGATTCTTGTAACGTCTGATGTTGGTGTGACCACCACTCTCAAAATAATTGGGCGAATAGAAGAGCGCGTTGCCCGCGATAAATATGTTAACACTTCCGAGCTAAACGGAATTTTAAGGGGCGAAATTCAGGAGCTTCTTGCCGAAAATAATAGTAGCGACTTTGAGAATTTCGATTACGGAAGCTCCAAGCCCTATGTAATTATGGTGGTGGGTGTAAACGGAGTTGGCAAAACAACAACCATCGGAAAATTAGCTCACAAATTAAAGCAAACCGGCAGTAAAGTAGTACTTGGCGCGGCTGATACTTTTCGTGCGGCAGCGGTTGAGCAACTCAAGCTATGGGGCGAACGGGTAAATGTTCGAGTCGTTGCGCAACCCATGGGGTCCGATCCGGCTTCGGTAGCGTTCGATACGCTACAGTCGGCAGTGGCTAGCGGAGAGGATGTAGCGATAATCGATACCGCTGGTCGTTTACATAACAAAGTTGCGCTGATGAATGAGCTTACCAAGATCAAAAATGTCATGCAAAAGGTTGTTCCAGGGGCACCACACGAAATACTTTTAGTGCTCGATGCTTCAACGGGCCAGAATGCAATTGAGCAATGCAAGCAATTCACACAAGCTACCGACGTTAATGCATTAGCCTTAACTAAGCTTGATGGAACGGCAAAGGGCGGGGTGGTGATTGGAATATCAGATCAGTTCAAAATTCCGGTAAAGTACATTGGTGTTGGTGAAGGAATAAATGATTTACAGTTCTTTAATAAGAAAGAGTTCGTTGAGAGCCTGTTTAAATAGATTGAATGATTACACCGATTGTAAGGAGATTAAGAAGGATTAACTGATATGTCGGAAAACATTTTAGGCGATAGACTTACTGAGAGAATAATTGGTTGTTGTTTTGCAGTCCATAGAGAGTTAGGACCGGGATTCAATGAGAAAATATATTCGAATGCCTTGCAAATACAGTTGAAAAAAGAATTAATATGCTTTGTGGGGGAGAAGGAATTTGTAGTAAGATTTGATGATACTGTTGTTGGAAAATTTCGGTGCGATTTATTAATAGAGGACACCGTAATCGTAGAACTCAAATCAGTTACAGGCTATCAGCCGAAACTCTTTCAAAATCAGCTTATATCGTATTTAAAAGCTAGCAAAATCAAGACAGGTCTCCTTATTAATTTTGGCAACACTGGTTGTGAAATTAAACGCTTATCCGTCTAACCACAATTATATACACCCTACACAATCTTCGAATCATAAGCTATGCGAACCAAATCAGTGAAATCATCCTCTCAATCTGTGAAATCACATGTAAAACCCAGAGTGAATGTTATTACTCTCGGCTGCTCGAAGAATGTTTATGATTCTGAAGTACTGATGGGTCAGCTTCGAGGCAACCAGATTGATGTAGTGCATGAATCCAATATCAACGCAAAAGACGATATCATCGTAATAAATACCTGCGGATTTATTGACAATGCCAAGCAAGAATCTATTGATACCATTCTTCAATATAGCGAGCTAAAGGAACAGGGTAAAATTGGAAAAATTGTAGTTACCGGCTGCCTTTCTGAACGATACAAACCAGAGTTATCTGCCGAACTATCCAACGTAGACGCTTTTTTTGGCACAAACGACCTGCAAAATATCTTATCAAATTTAGGTGCCGACTATAAATACGAATTAATTGGCGAACGCCTTTTAACCACCCCATCTCATTTTGCGTATTTCAAAATATCTGAAGGCTGCAACCGCCCTTGCTCATTTTGCGCTATCCCGCTAATGCGTGGCAAGCATGTTTCTAAACCAATTGAAGAATTAGTTAAGGAAGCACAAAACCTTGTAAGAGGCGGCACTAAAGAATTGGTGGTAATTGCACAAGACCTTACCTATTACGGCCTTGACCTTTACGGCAAACGTAATCTTGATGAGCTGCTCCGCAATCTCTCAGATGTGGATGGCTTAGAATGGATCCGGTTGCAATATGCCTATCCATCAGGTTTTCCGATGGAAGTGCTGGATGTAATGAATGAGCGCGAAAATATTTGCAAGTATCTGGACATGCCGCTTCAACACATTAGTGATAACATGTTGAAATCTATGCGCAGAGGCATCGACAAGCAGAAAACCATCGATATTGTTGATGCAATTCGCCACAAGGTTCCTAACATCGCTTTGCGAACTACATTAATTTGCGGATATCCCGGTGAAACTGAGCAGGACTTTCAGGAAATGAAGCAATGGGTTGAGGAAACGAGATTTGACAGATTGGGATGTTTCACCTATTCTCACGAAGAAAAAACCCACGCCCATTCCCTTGAAGACAATGTCGGTGATGAAGTAAAAGAGCGACGTGTTGAAGAGGTTATGGATATTCAACAGGCAATATCATTTGACAAAAACCAGGGAAAAATAGGACATACTTATAAAGTACTAATCGATAAAAAGGAAGGCGATTATTTTGTAGGACGTACCGAATTTGATTCGCCGGAAGTAGACAACGAAGTGTTACTACACGCCAGCACTAATTATGCAAGTATAGGAAGTTTCGTGCAGGCAAAAATTGAACGGGCCGAAGACTTCGACTTATATGGACAAATTGTCAAATAAGTGATGCATAACAGGGGAATTAATTCATTTCCCTATTTTCGCTTTCACGATGAAAGCAACCTACATCGATTACAGCGATACAAACAGCTTCTCGACAACGCTGTTGAGTTATCTTTCACACGATCCGCAGCTAGAACCTTACATCTCCAATTGGCCCACAGCTGAAAACTTTAATACATTAATAGATCGAAAAAAGTCTACCGCTAATCGGGATATTTTGGTCAAGGTCCTAAAAAGACAATATTCTGATCCCGGTTATCAAACTAATGAATCTCAACTGGTTCATGAAAACATAACCAGTCTACTCTCAGAAGATACCTATACCGTAACAACCGGTCATCAGCTCAATATTTTTACCGGCCCTCTTTACTTTATTTACAAGATTGTCACTGCTGTAAATCTTGCAACGGAATTAAAGGCTTCTCATCCGGACAAAAACTTCATCCCAGTATACTGGATGGCTACTGAAGACCATGATTTTGAGGAAATTAATAACGTAAAAGTTCACGGCAAAAAGTTTACTTGGAACGAAGATGCTAAAGGTGCAACCGGAAGAATTGATCCGATATCTATTCGTGATACTTTAAAAGCTTATGAGAATACGCTTGGAATTTTGGAAAATTCCAAGACTTTATCGGCGATATTAGAGGAAGCCTATCTGAATCACACTACCCTTTCGGATGCCACACGCTACTTAGTTCACCATCTTTTTTCGGCTTACGGGTTAGTTATACTTGATGCCGACGATGCTGAATTAAAGAGGGAGTTCGCTTCAATCATAAAAGAAGACATCCTGCATCAAAAGAGCTTTTCTGCAATATCCGCCACATCAAAATCACTGAAAGAATCGGGGTTTGAAACGCAGGTGCATTCCAGGGAGATAAATTTTTTTTATTTAACGGATAAGCTTAGGGAGCGGATCGTTTTTGAAAACAACCAATGGAGAGTCCTGAACACAAGTATTACTTTGAACAAGGATGAGCTTGAAGTAGAAATAGAAAATCATCCCGAAAGGTTTAGCCCGAATGTGGTGATGCGGCCGCTTTATCAGGAAGTCATTTTACCAAACCTTGCTTACATTGGTGGAGGTGCCGAAATTGTTTATTGGCTGCAGCTGAAAAGGAACTTCGAGCAATATAATGTTGATTTTCCGATTTTGGTTTTAAGAAACTCGGCCTTAATAACAGCAAGAACATTTAGTGATAAACTTTCACGTTTAAAAATCTCCGTAGAGGATATTTTTAAGGACTCCGCAATATTGAAAAAGGAATGGGTAATAAACAATTCTAATCATAAATTAAGCCTTGCGGATGAGTTACTGGAATTCAGCTTCGTTTTTGAAAACCTTAAATTAAGGGCTTATAAGATAGATCCTACACTTGCAGCAAGTACCGAAGCAGTGAAGGTGCGTTTAGAAAAGGCCCTTGCAAATCTTGAGCGAAAGCTTATTAAAGCGGAAAAGAAAAACTATGAAGAGGTGCTATCTCAGATCGATCATCTTCGTACCAAATACTTCCCGGGTAACGGATTGCAGGAACGAACTGAAAACTTCGGAATTTTTTATGCTGATCTCGGTGGTGACTTTATCCATGAATTAGTCCTTCATTTTAAACCCTTAGATTTTAAATTTACCATTCTCGAATCTTAGTATGAGTTTTATCATTCAGGAAGCCCAATTAAGAAGTTTTACAGAATCGGTTTTCATCCGAATAGGATGTTCAGAAAGCCATGCAAAATTAGCCGCGGATGTTTTAGTTGCCTCAGATCTTCGAGGCATCGATTCGCATGGCGTAGCCCGCTTAAGCGGATATATAAGACTTTGGGAAAAGGAAAGAATTAATGCCACTCCAAATATTACAATAGTACACGAAATGCCAACCACCGCAACAGTAGATGGAGATAGTGGTTTGGGCTTAGTGGTAGCACCTTTTGCCATGAACCTGGCAATTGAAAAAGCTGAAAAATATGGTTCGGGCTGGGTGGCTGTCCGCAACTCTAATCACTTTGGAATTGCTGGCTACCACGCACTTAATGCAGTTAAGAAAGACATGATTGGTTTTGCGATGACCAATGCTAGTCCGTTAGTTGCGCCAACATTTACTACCGAACGCTTACTGGGAACCAACCCAATGTGCTACGCTTTTCCGGCGGGAAAGTATCCTCCGGTAGTTGTAGACATGGCGACATCTGCCGCAGCAAATGGCAAGCTTGAAATTGCTCAACGATCATCTAAACCGGTTCCTGAAGGTTGGGTACAAACAAATTCTGGCAGAAGTACAACCGATGCACATGCCTTAAAATCAGGTGGCTCGCTTCTACCACTGGGAAGTGACCGTGATCATGGAAGTCATAAAGGTTTCGGCTTGAGTGCTACGGTAGATATATTGTCTGCGGTACTTTCTGGCGCAAATTATGGCCCCTGGGTCCCTCCTTTTGTTAGTTTTTTAGATCCCTTACCAAACCTTCCGGGATTAGGTATTGGCCACTTTGTAGGTGCAATGCGTGTAGACGGCTTTCGCCCTGTGGAAGATTTCAAGTCACACATGGATAATTGGATTGAACGGTTTAAATCGGCAAAGCCGATTAATGAATCGCAACCGGTAATTATTCCGGGTGAACCGGAGTTAGAAGCAGAAAAAGAAAGGAAAGTGAATGGTATTCGGCTGGTAGATTCCGTGATACAGGATTTGAATGAGATGGCGTCGAGCTTGGGGATTTCAGGAATTTAGGTTTCACGCAAAGAATGTACAGATAGAGGCGCAAAGAACGCAGAAATTCTTGCCAACTTTTACACTTCCAACTTACAGTCTAACTAATCAATCCCCTTAAAAATCCTGCTCCACCTTACCTTTTCAAGTAGCGGCGCCTTATCATCAATACTCATCCAGACAAACTTAGCCTTTCCTACAATATGATCTTCGGGCACAAAGCCCCAAAAACGTGAATCTAAAGAGTTATGACGGTTATCACCCATTAACCAATAGTAGTTCATTTTAAAAGTGTAAGAATCAGTTTTCTTTCCATTGATGAAAATCTCA
>DASWMZ010000105.1:0-44998 GCA_036399495.1 Pedobacter sp. | reverse complement strand
AGGCGTACTGATAGCTCATATCGGTCGCATCACCCTGGATGCGTTTGGTCAGAATCTTACCGTTATTATCATACGTATAAGCCGTGCTTCCTTTTGGCGTGGTTTCCAGGGTTGTCTCGCCAAAGCCGTTATAGGCATAGGTGTAAACGCCCGCAGAAGGATCAGTCAGCTTGGTTTTTCTTCCCCAGCCGTCTTGTTCTATGGTTTGCGTGGAGCCTGAGTAATCTGCGGACTTCAGGTTTCCGTTAGCATAATAGGTATTATTGATCGTTCCTCCGGGGTCTTTGGTGCTTGTAACATGGCCGAGTGCATTCTTGGTGGTGGTTACTGATTTTGTATTGTCGGTTACCGTTGTGCTTAATTTGTCGTACGCGATAGTTGTTACTTTACCAGTATAAGCAGTTGCTTGTTTTAGCCTGCCGTACTCATCAAAAACGCTGGTGTTCCACTGGGTAACACTTGCTGCTGTAGTTGCAGTAGTGGGTTCACTATCCCTATATTTCCGGCCATATATATCATACTCCGAGAACTGATATATCCAGTTTCCCAGTACGTTTTTTTCTTTCACCTCTGTGGTGTTCCCCAATGCGTCTGTAGTAATTGAGTTCGCGCTTCCTGCATCATCGCTTTTGGAAATGATAATGGAGTTGCCTGACTTCGTGTAGCTCGTATTGGAGCTACCGCGGTAATCGAATACCCGGGTAAGCCGCCCCCAACTGTCGTACTCATATGTGGTTGTAATATTATCCACATCCGTTTTGGTGTCAACATTTCCCGTATTTACATAATAAGTATAAGTAGTTACCAGGCCTTCGGCATCGGTGAGTTTATTCATAAACCGGCCGCTTAGATCATACTCCATCTGGGTGGTTCGCTGTATTCCGCCGGGGCTTACAACCGATTTTTTTGTCACATTTCCATAGGCATCATACTCCAGGTTTTCGGTGATAAAGGCCGTATTATGCCCTTTCTTCTTAATCTGAGTGGGCAAATAACCCGTATAGATAAACTGATCTTCTGTAGTATAGGTATCGCTGCCATTATTCAGCGTGGTTTTTTTGGTTTTTGGCCTGCCGAAATAATAAGGCGTGGTGGTACTATTTTCAAGAGTAATTGCTACCGTTTGAGTGCCCGCATCCGAGTATTTAGTGCTTTCTTCAGTTACGTTATTATAGGCATCGTATTTATAGGATACGCTGGTGTTGGTGCCGCTCAGTAGGTCTTTGGTATTGACTGCAATAGGTTTGTTGATAAACACCTTGCTGGGCAGCAGCAACTGGGTATCGTAGGTATAATCTACCCGGGTAATGTAATCGCTAAGCAAGCCATTATCATTGACTACATTATCGGAAGTTGCAATATTGGCAATGAAGGTGCCATTAGAACCGGCTGTTGAAAAGCCGGGCATTAAACTGATGGACTGGCTTGCTGTAACGGTTTTGGCACCTGTTGAGGGTGTTGCTAAAACCACTGTTGGAGGGGCAGGAGTTACATTGCTTGTTGCTGCATTGGGCGACGCATTTTTACTGGTAAAGGATTTTATCGTAGCTCCGCGCAGTTTGGGATCATTTACAGTGACACTAAAAATCCGATTATTATCTGACATGCTGGTATGCCAGTTACTTTTGATCACCTGACTGAAACCTAAAAAACCCAGTCCTTCGGTATTACTTACAGCTTCCCTGTAACCAAAGACCTGCTGGAGTTGTGAGCTGCCCACCGTTCGGCGTAATTTGCTTACCACTTTTAGGCCGGGAGCTCTTTCGATATCTACATATGGAAAAGTTTGCTTTAAGCCGTTATCAGGTTTATAAAGTGCCAGTTCCGGATTGTATGCCGCCTCTTCCATAAGCGGTTTATAATCGATATTATAGGCTACCCCATCCTGAGTCACCGATTTTAACCGGCCCTCTTCAGCAAGATCTTTTTGGAAGTCGTATAAACGAATTGTGGCATCACTGAATAATCCAAATTCAATCTCAGACTTGGGTTTATCTGAGGTTAGAAAAACAGGAATAGGAAAATGGATCAGATTAATGCTATTCTGAGTGATATGGGGTTCCGTCTGAAAAGAAGGCACACCACTTGCCGAAATTATATTTTTGTAAGGAGTGATAGTGACAGATCCGTTTGGATTCCCATTACCGGTAAGGGTACTTGTCTGAATAATATCCGATTTCCCATCGCCATTAATGTCAATTGCCATTAGAGTATACTCTCCGTATTGAATATCATTAATCCAACCGGCATAATTATTATAAAAGGGAAATACCTGTTCTGATCCAGAAAAGCCTTTTCCTGTTGATAAAAACACACCATATTTTCCATTTTCGGGGTAGTTTGTATTGTCTTTAGGAAAAATAACATCTGTTTTCCCGTCCCCATTAAAATCTCCCACAATGGGCGCAAAACGTGTGATCTTTGTATCAGGAGTCTCCCATAAAAGACTCATATAAGGCGTGGGATTGTCCTTCTGATTAAAGCCATATACATACATTTTCCCTTCGGTGATATAGAGAATATCAGTCTTGCCGTCACCGTTAAAATCAGCGGTGAGAATCGTGTTACCCGGCCCTAAAGGCTTTGGAAGAACGCTTATGGTTCGCCCAAAGTCTGTCGTTGGAGCAGAAGGGGCGAAGTTGAACCACTTTATTTCGGAGTTGGCAGGGGTGGTTTGTACATTGCAGCAGGTAATGGGCTGATAGGTTGAGCCGCAATTAGAGGGGCTGTCTGATATTTTCTGGTCGTATCCATAATTTATGGCAATAATGTCGCCCAGACCATCACCGTTGAAATCTCCAGAAAGGTATTTTCTGGAAATATATTCCTGTTTGGAGTAACCTCCTGTCAGACATCCCGAGCGATAAGGCGGGGTGCCGGCATTATTCCATACCTTTTGAGATCTTAATAAGAACGGTAAACCGGAACTAATACCACCGGGCCCATAAATATCAAAGGTTACAGTAGAATCATTCAGGTTTTTTACCACACTGATGCCTTGCTCTGTAAGCAGTTTATTGTTATGCGTTAAGGTATTAAGCGAAACCACCTCCTTAAAATATCCGATTTCTAATGAATCCAATCGAAAAAGGGAAGAAGTAGTGACGGGATCTTTAAATAAATAAACCATTTTTCCTTTGGGTATGAGAAGATCCATCCTGCCGTTGCCATCAAAGTCATCGCTGATGACATTCGTATTGGTACGCTGAATACCCTTAGTTCCCATTGAATACGGAGTGCTGGTGATATTGGAATTAGTTGACGGATAATCAAAAGTAATCGGCTCAAAACTTTGATCCTTTGCTCCATTGAATTCCTGTATACTGGTTATGCGTTCATATGGTACCGGCTGAGTAACATTATGTGTAAGAACATAATTCCGGTAACGTATACTATTAGCGAGTACATTTATCTCACTTAAAATTTTATTTTGAGAAAACAGCTCTCCCCCGATATAAAACGGATTTTTAGCGTTCCGTCCTTTATAAATGAATTTAATTTCGTTTGGAGCTGCTGAACTGCCTAGGGCACCATATTTTATGCTTGAAACAGCTAGCGTATTTTGTTCTAATAGGTAGGTATAAGAAATGCGGACATTTAGCGGGTTCTCCGAATACGTAAGTGCAAAATCTGTTTTCGTCCTTGAGTTACTATCAAAACCGTAAAAGGCCTTTGAGCCATCCGGGTAATAAACTTCAAAATATGCCGGGCCGTGATTCGCTCCGAAGGGAGAAACGCCTCTTGAGATGATTTTAACATTCGAATAGTTTTCCGTCTGGTATTCCGCACCATCGCCCCCATAAGTTCCACTTTTCACGATAAGACGTTGTCCGTCCAAAGCGAAACGATCGTTTATATCGAAATTAACTCCGCTGGTGAAATTATCATGAAACTTTGTGGAAGGAATTCTGGATATGGATGAAAGTCCGGAAATGTTCCAACCAAAACCGGCCAAGCCACTCCCTGCCTGACTGCTATAAGCGAGCCCAATTTGAGGAACCACGCTTCCAATACCGGGAGGGACGGCAATTGGAACGGCATATGCAATGGCACCTGACGGGGAGACATCTATACTTGCTGCTGTTCTTCCGGCAGCTACTGTGCCTGAACTTACCGATTGAATACTGCCTGTTGAGGAGATGGAAGAAACTTTAGTGCTGCTCGTTGGCGTAGACGCCTTTTCGCTCTTTTCAGTAAATTTTAGTGTATCCGTCTTGTGTTTGGTAACTTTCGTTGAAAAAAATACTGCACTGTCGGCTAAAATAATGCTTTTGGGTACTTTAATCCCGTTAACAATTCTGATACTGTCGTTTTCTTCCTTTTTATCCAGGCTGTCTTTCACAGCTTTTTTATCCTGAGCAAAGGAACCGGTATGTACAGCGCCTATTACAAAAAGCAGCAGAAGTAGTTTTTTTATCATGAGTTTAGGTATTGCGATAAGTGTTTAGGTCGATTATTATTGTTTTATAATTTTTACATTCTCTTTCTTCCCATCGGAGTAGGTGGCCCGTAGCACATAGACGCCGGGAGTCATCCTAAGAAAGGAAATACTGGCATCGGAGTGGCCTTTTCGGTACGTCTCATCAAACAAGCGAGTCCCGGTTATAGAAAACACCTCCAGCGATTTGATAAAAATCCCTTCACTAGCCGACCATTCGACTTGCAGATTTTCGGTCACCGGGTTAGGGTAGGCTTTAAGCGAGCGCGTTCCTGCGACATCTGCTTCCGGGCCCAGCAATGCTTTGTCTAAAGCTATAAGCTGATCGGAAGGCGCAGCGGTAGCTTGCCCTGTAGGGCAGTTTACACAGATCCACTGACGGGTTATCTGGTTACCTGCGGCATCGTAGCTGAAACTTAATTGCGCCTGTGCTTTGGATTGGCTTATAAAAAAGGTGAGCAATATACCGAGGCAAGCCAGGTATTTAAAATGGGTTGAGTTTATCATAATTGTAATAGGTAAGATCTTATTATTTATTTTCTAGTAGATTTAAGCGTGCTTCAAGGGCTTTGACTTGTTTGTCTTTTTCAATCATGTAAAGGGTAAGCTCTTCGATCTTTTGGAGAAGCTTGATGTTCATTTCTCCAAGCTCAAGTCCATCTTTCTTCATTTCATTTGCAGAAGCGATTTCTGGTAAATGCTTGTTTACTGAGATATATTCGGCTACTTCTGCTAATGGCTTGAGATTGTAATCGTGTTGGAAGACGAAATCTGCGCCAGCATTGACAGTTACTTTTACTTCTTGAGAGTGAATTTTACCGGCTACGGTGAGTTTGGAATCGGGAGTTGTGGTGCCGATGCCTACATTACCATCATCTTTAACCGTTAAGTATTCAGACCCTCTATGGATAAAAGAAAATCTTGGTACCCCGTAATATCCCACCTCTGAAACTGAAGCAAGGTGCCAATTTTTATAGGTTTCACCACCTGTATCTAAGAAAGGGTCTTGATTATGCCCTGAAGTTGCAACAAAAGATAAAGCCGTCATTTGCCGAGTCCCATTGGTTGCAACCCAGTTAGAATTTAATTGTAATCTTTTATTAACAACATTGCTACTGGAGGATGACGCACCCACAGTTAAAAGTGCGTCTGGGCTGGTAGTGCCAATACCCATATTTCCGGTAAACGTTGCAGATGTCCCGGTTAATGGAGAGGTCAAATTAGTTGTTCCGTTTACTTGAAAATTTGATGTAACGTTTACCATTCCTGTTCCTGATCCCGCCAGATGTAAATTATGGCTTCCTGTTCCTGAACCTTTGATGGTATTATAGCCCATCGATATACCCTGTGTTAAGTTTGAATGTCTTACGGTAAAGCCATTGTCAGTTGCCATTCCCCAAGTAACATCAGTTGAACCTGTGAGCGAGCCACCTGTTAAAGGCAAATATGTTTGGGAATACCCACAAAAAGCAATCAGTATAGAAAAAGCAGTTGTAAAAGTTCTCTTCATTCGTAATAAGGTTAGGATGTTATTTATTTTTGTTTTTCAAGTTCTTGGATGCGTTTATTTTGTTCTATTAAATACAAAGTCAGCTCCTCTATCTTTTGTAAAAGCTTCATTTGCATATCACCCACATTGATACCATCCTTTCCGATTTCTTTTGCAGAGGGTATTTCAGGGAGGTGTTTGTTTTGTGTAATGTATTGCTCGACGTCTTTTAAAGATTTTAAATCATACGACTTTTCAAATACATAATCAGGTACAGCAACTGTTGCTTCAACTTTTACCTCTTTAGATTTTATTATGCCCTGTACATAAAGGTTGGCGTTAGTCTGGGTGGTACCTATGTGAGTGTTACCAGAAAATGTAGATGTTCCGTCAGATGTTATTTTGAGACGCTCTGCGTTCCCTGCTATTATTCCAAATGATCCGCCGGAATAAACATTTCCGATATTAAAATGCGTCTCAAAAGCTCTCAAATAGGAAGTACTTGCACCTACTCCTCCAAGTCTTATGTAATTACCCAAGCCATTGGAGGATTCAATAGTGTTTTTAAACGTTGCAGACGTTCCTGTTAAAGCTCCATTTAACGTGGTATTTCCGCTATAATCAATATACAGCGAATTTAGCCAGTCACTATCTCCAGGGTTAGCACCATGTCGCTGTATAGCGAACGAGCCAGACCTGGTGCCCGTAGGGTTTCCATTTTGAATTAGTCTGATGCCGTAAGGGTCGCCCGAATCTGCTGCGTATCCCATATAAATAGAAGTTCCGGTATTATTCGTGGTATTATTGTTGGATAGAGCTAGATTTCTTGTTACGGTGCTATTATCTATTCTGAAGCTTGCTGATGTTGCCTTGAGAGCACCATTCAAAGAAAAGCCACCACCGGCCGTATTTATTAAGTTAACCGTGGATGACGCATCATGGTTAATATGGATATTAGAATTCCCTCCCGTACCAACATAGCTGTTGCCTTGGCCGCTTAAATCAACCCTAACTTGCCCCGATAAATTCCCGCCCGTTAAAGGTAAATACTGTGAGTAGGCTAGGGTGGTAATAATACTAACTAAAACAGTTGTAAAAATTCTTTTCATTCTTGATAAGGGTTAGGATAGTTATTTTCTTAATTGTTTTTCAAGTTCTTCAACGCGTTTATTTTGTATTTCAATAAGCTCATCTTGTTGTGCTGATCGCTTATTCTGTTCAATCATATAAAGTGTGAGTTCTTCAATCTTTTTAAGGAGGCTCATTTGCATATCGCCCACATTGATACCATCCTTTCCGATTTCTTTTGCAGATGGTATTTCAGGGAGGTGTTTGTTTTGTGTAATGTATTGCTCGACGTCTTTTAGAGATTTTAAATCATACGACTTTTCAAATACATAATCAGGTACGGCAACTGTAGCTTCAACTTTTACTTCTTTGGATTTTATTATGCCGTAGACGTAGAGATTAGCGTTGGTCTGTGCTGTGCCTATGTCTACTTTATTGGTAAAACTTGCAGAAACGCCCGTGAACTTGCTATTTGGAATAACAATATCACCATTATTCTCAAAATACATTGCTCTATTTTGTCCAGCGGTTCCAATTATCGTCCTTCCAATTAGGTCTTGATTCGAACTAATCGAAAAAGATGAGCCTATATGTGGGCCTGTAGCTGTACCATTTACATTAAGAGTTGCGAATGAACTGCTAAAGGCTGCAGATGTTGCTGTAAGTTTGCTATTTGGAATAACAATATCACCATTATTCTCAAAATACATTGCTCTATTTTGTCCAGCGGTTCCAATTATCGTCCTTCCAATTAGGTCTTGGTTCGAACTAATCGAAAAAGATGAGCCTATATGTGGACCATTAGGAGTCCCTACCAGGCTAAACGTAGCAAAATTATTGTTAAAGGTTGCACTTGCTCCTACTATATTCCCTGAAACATTCAGGCTACCTGAAGAATTCAATGACATTTTTATTCCATCATTTCCATTGGGTCTGAAGTTTAAAGATGAACCATCGAAATACATTCCCCAGTTAGTATTTCCGCTAGCCCAAAAACCTGAATTTGTTGGAACAACTATATTACTTGAAAATGTTGCTGTTGTTCCCGTTAATGGCCCTGTAAGCGTCCCGCCTGTCAAAGGCAAATATGTTTGGGAATACCCACCAAAAGCAACCATTGTTGCCACAGCAGTTGTAATTAATTTGTTCATTCGTGATAAGGTTATGGTCTATTGTTTAATGTGTTTTTCAAGGTTAGCGATACGCTTATCCTGCTCTGCAGATCGCTTGTTTTGCTCAATGATATATAAGGTCAATTCTTCAATCTTTTGCAAAAGTTTTGCATTCATTTCTCCAAGGTTCACACCGTCTTTGGCTACTTCAGCGGCGGACGGAATTTCAGGTAAGTGTTTGTTCTCCTTAATGAATTGCTCGGTAGCTTTTAAGTCTGGCAGCTTGTATGTTTGATCAAAAACGTAATCTGGCCATGGGAGTGCTTCTACCTTTATTTCGGATGCGCGGATTTTACCGGCTACTGAAAGTTTGTAGCCTTGGGGGTTTGTAGTGCCGATACCCACGTTCCCACCACCTGCTTGTAACGAAATATCGTTATAAGCCACAAAATCTTTAGTATACCCTTGAATAGAAGCCTTATTAACTCCATCCGTCCCAATGGCAATTCCGTTCGATTGATTGTTTCCGCTTATATGAATGGGAAACGTATTTCCTGGATCTTGAACTGTTAATTTTGCGGTCGGGCTCGTTGTCCCTATTCCTACCAGACCATTAAAGTTTGCAGATGTACCTGTTAACTTGCCGCTTAATGAAGTATTTCCATTTAAATCTATATATAGTGAATTTAACCAATTCTCAACCCCTGGAGCATTACCATGTCTTTGGATTGCAAAGGTGCCTGACCTTGTATCTTGAGGACTTCCGGTCTGAACCAATCTGACACCATAAGGATCACCGGAATCCGCTGCGAAGCCCATATTAATCGAAGTTCCAGTACCATTGGTAGTATTATTATTGGTGAGGGAAATGTTCCTCGTAGCTGCGCTATGATCAATTCTGAAATTAGCCGTTGTTGCGGACAATGATCCATTGAAAGTACCGGCTCCGGCAAAAATATTTGCCCGAGATCGATCTGACTGAACTCCGGAGCCTTCAAAAAAATATCCGTCTGAAGTCACTCTGAGTTTATTCCACCAATATCCCCCTACATGAAATCGAAGCAGGAAATCACCTGCGTTACTTGAGTAATACTCGTGTGCCAATCTATCATTCCCACTTGAGGTGCTATTAAATACATTGTGACTACCTGCTTGGATATATAACGGTCCTGTTAGTGTGCCGCCCGTTAATGGTAAGTATTGTTGAGAATAAGCATAAAAAGCTATCAAAGTAGCCAAGGCAGTTGTAAATAATTTCCTCATTTTAGTTAAGATTTTCTTAATTCTTTAATTTTGAATGCACTCTTTGACCACGCACTCCGACATCAGATTAATGCTCACTACTTTACATTTATAGTTATAGAAGAATAAAACACACAGTAAAACAGCAAGACACATTAGATACTTATAGATGCTTCAATAGGTAATGGTAAACTTTCATAAGCCAGTTAGTACCTGGCATTTCTCACACAAATCTTAGAATTAGATTTGCTCTCAATCATACGGGGCCGAAACTATCAAAAAGTATTAATAAATGAAAACTTATTCTAGTTATCAATAAAATGATAATATACTATGGTAAAATGGTCTCTAGCCTACACGAAATGACAACATACATTCAAAATAACTAAAGTATTATATCAATATGGGCTCAAAAATCGATAGGAATTGAGAAATAGTCAGTTTAATTTTTAATATTTAGCCGATTCTAATAAAATGTATAGAAAAAATTTCTATTTATTCATTTGAAATAATCATCTCATAAAAACAGGTTCTGTATTAAGTACATCAATATAAGTTACAAAGGCATGGATATCCAACCACCTGATGGTACCCGGATGCATGGTAATTTTGAGCTCTGTTTATCTGCCAAGGTAACCATCAAATTACTTACTACCTATAGGCGCTTCGATCTTGTTCAAGACCAATCATGAATGACTGTCACCACTTTACATCATTCGCACCATATTTGGTGCTTACATGTAACCACTGTGGTTGTGGCTCTGTTGATAGAGTATTGTAAGATTGTGCTTACCCAATGATTTTGGTAAAAACGATGCTCTATCTAAACCAAATCCCTTTGTTGTAGATTTTATTTTCTAGTCCAATAGTTTACAAATGTGCTGAAAAAATGCATCGAACTCACTAATACAATTACAAATTTAGCCAAGCAAATTGGTGCGCTTAGAAGGAAACTTAACGAAGAGCTTTCATGTTCTTTCGTAATAACTTTATAATTGCCAAAGCCTAGCCAAAGCTTATATAAGCAATTACTGAAACGATTCTGTAGCCTATACTTAGTTACAAGGGTGATTTAAAGAGGCGTAGACGCTTCTGATATTTTTTTTACGCGCATATCATTGCTTGCTTTTATAATTTAACCAGGAGCTTCTTAATGCGGCGACGCTGCGTTTAAACTAATCACATTGCATGCTATACCTTATCAAGTTATATTGCCCCTTCTGTTCTATCTGAACTAGAATACATGCATCTTCACCACTTTCAAAAAACGGTAGGTAAAAATTATTTCCATATAGATTCTTGAGCCCAAATTTACGATAGAAGCTAATGATATCTGCTTTTGACGTTTTAGTCAGGTGTGTTTGGCTCTTACTTAGTACTGCCTTCTTAGGATCTGGGAGGATAATACTTTTAATGGGTTCCAAAATTGCCTTAGATTCATTTAAGTAGCCTAGAGTAACCCGAAACCCATCCTGTTCGCCTTGTAAGAGCATTATTACTTTTAAGTTCTGCTGCTTGTTTCCATACCACTCGCATCCAAGAGCTGGATCTTCACGCTGCAATTTATATCCATATGATTCCAATTCTATTAATGCACTTTCATAATGTGATTTATCTTCAAACCATGATACAGCATTAACTCTGTTTGATTTATTATAGGAGGCTATTACTATGTCATTTCCAAGTTTCTTGTAACTGTAAAGGTTCTGAACGTTTTTATAGAAATTATATCCTCTAGATTTAAGAAGATTCTCTATGTATGTTTTTGGAGCCCCCAGTAAACTTGAACCTCGAGAAATAACTAATACTCTATCCTGTGATATTGCACCAAACGAATACATTAAGAGAGAGAAGATTAATAAAGCTCTTAATTGCGGATTACTGTTGAAGAAACTTAACTTCATTATTCAATTTTTTATAAACAAAATGCTTGATATTGATTTATTATCAAATTTATTTAAGACTCACAAAGCCACGGGATGATTCGTAAGCTTCAATTATAAAATCATGTGAGGATCCACTAATAGTTTCACTTTTTGCTACAAGTGACCCGTTGCTAAAATCTCGTAACTGTAGTTGCCTTTTTGAAGTGCGATCAATAAATCTGAATAGATTTTCATGCTTCTTGTCCGGCCCTGTTGACGTTGGAATACGGGTAGCTAAGGTAAAAGCCGTTCCCAATATTGCAGCTCCCATATTAGAATTAGTGTTGGTAACCTTTCTTAAATGCTTCATGTCTTCAACTGAAAAATAGGTCAATACTTTTCGCTTTAACTCTTCCTTATCAAAAGAAAAATTAAGGTTCAATCCGCAGTAATTTTCTTTAGTTGTTGAGTTCAGAATCAGTGCTTTTATAGCTATTGAATCTGACACCGATTCCAATTTATTGCTTCCAATTCGAAAGAAATATTGTGTATTCTCAGTACATTTATCGATACCGATTTTCAGAGCAGGATATCTGTAAGCTACTGAATATAATTTCCCATTATGCTTCAGCTTGTATGCTCCAGCTCTTCTAATTATTGTTTGTAGTTCCGGATGATCTGCGTTGGTTAGTTTTACCGAATTATCACTGTTACTGATAGATTCAAGTAAACCCTCCTTTGATATGGTGAAATAAATGAGCTCTTCGTTAAAAAATCTTGATAGGAAAGACAAGATATTTTTTTTATCAAATGTCGCCTCAGAGGCTGGTTTCATGACCTCTATATTTTGGCTTAGGCCAGTAAGATCAAGATGTGGAACCTCTGAATCTTCAATAACTAGCTTGTCTTCAGTAAGAACTTTTTGTCCATTAATATAAGATGCTAAAAGCTGATTATAACTCCTCTTAGCTTGTTCTATTACAGCCCGATTATTTAAAGCCTTCTCCTCTCTCTCTTTAACTTCCTGCGCTCTCTCTTTAGCTGAATACTTAGCATGTATATATTCCGCTAAAGTTTTTGCGTTTCCAGCTCTCATTCCGATTCCCATCAGGTTTGCGAACAGCATTTGTTCAATTCGGATATGATTATAAAGTGCTTCAAATGTTAATTCAAGAAATTTTCGATCAGTTCCAAGTCGCTCCATCCCGATTTCTATATCCATCATACTATATCCGCTCTTTCTCAAGTTGGTTTGAATAAGTGCTACCATGGTTCCATTACCATACTTATATTCTCCATAAGCAGCTGTTGAATAATCATTAATAACTAGTTTGGATAGAGGACTTTGGGCAAAGACATTAAAAGACAGAACAAGCAACAATAGGGTAACTGTTAGAAACTTCATAATAAACGGTTTAGAAAACAAAGTTAAAAACAATATTTCAAATTAGGCATGCATGCCTAATACAAATCTTCTTTAGTAAAACACCTTTGATAATGTCTTTATCTCCAGGTGTTGAAGAGAAAATAAAGTTGTTTGGAAAAACCGTTCGAAGGTTTCGCAATGAAAAAGGATGGACAATGAAAAGACTTGCTGAAATTGCCGAAATAGAACTTTCTCAGATACACCGTATTGAAACTGGCAAGATAAACCCAAAGCTAAGCACCATTTTCATCCTTTCAGAAGCTCTAGATGTTAAACCGTCTGAGCTTTTAGTCGGGTAAGTGTATAAGTTTGACAAATGGCTCCTCCATCAGGAGGAGCCATCTAGGCACTATTAACCGTATGAGAAAATTGAATGCTTCAACCGTTCGATTCGTTTTTTAATACAAATCTGATTTCTTTCTTCAATTTCAAGTTGCCGATCTGAATGATACTTATTAATAGCATTTTTTATTAGTTGTTCTGCAAGTTTCAGCTCTGCATTGGATGAGCATACAATTGCTTTATGGAATGTAAATACTCTGGAGCCCATTGAACACATCTTTTCGAAAACACTATCAATGATAATCGAAGCTTCAATTCTTTCTAAATATTTACGAAACTCAGTAGGGTTTGGTTGATGGTCATCAATTACAATGGTGATAACTTTCCTAAAAAGAGAACTTTCGTTTTTGGTCGAACCGAAAAACTCATTTGCTTCACATACGTTACGATTTCTTTCTAATTGTGAAGCCAGCTCGTGTTTATTGGATTCCATTTCATGGTATTTGCTCACAATTCCAGGAATAATTGGAAATATCATTTCCCCAGGAATATCAGCTATGCTATCTATGATAGGCCTTCCATGAAACCTTACATATCGGATATCTCGGGGGTTCATGCTACTTAAAGTGTGATACACCCTTCCTGTCGCATCTGGTCTAATTGCAACGGATTGGCGTTCGAAAATACTAATGAGTGCCAAATCCTCTTTCTCAAAAAGAGTTTCACTATTATAATTAGGAAATCCATATTTGTCTTGAAGATACATCTGGCCTTCCACGGTCAATTGAAGAGAGGTGTTTAAAACCTTCTGTTGCTTTGAATAATAATCGCTGGTAAAACGTCTCTTTAACTTTCTCGCAATTTCGCAGCCAGTTGGAAACTCAACAATAAAGCAGTTATCATTTGCAATTTTGGAGTGAATCTTGTATAAAACTGCTATTTTTCCGCCTTGAATACATTCGCACTTTATTATTAAGCTCTTTTCTTGGAGCAGTGTCAACATTTCATCAAATTCACCGCTCGACTCAAACACGAATTTAAAAGAAGAATAGTGAAGCCGTACGCCGGTGTCCTTTTCTTTAGTTAGTATCTGATTTCTTTCATATAAGAAATGGAAAATGGACAATGCAAAGAAATTGAGCATATGGCATTCCCTCTTTCTTTTTTTCTAAAACAATAGCGTCAAACGCTGATTTTACTATTTTTATTAACATAATAACTTATAATTATAATACTACCGGTTTTATCTTACGATCCCCACTCATAAGCCTGATGTTAAGTTGGCATAAAGCATCATGCAACCTCTCTATCTAAAAGAATGAGTGACAATAATCTTTCTAATATTACTGCGGCTATCACATATTTGAGTACACAAATTCGACCTTCTCATCAAGTTCTTGGACCAATAGAGGGCTCAATGTATAGTGCTCTTTTATTTTCAAGAAATATTGCCGGATAGCAAATTTTGTTTTTGCAGTAGCATTCGAACAATCAAGCTCTTTCATTACTCGTTCAATTCCTTCCAATGAACTTATTGCCTGTAACACTAATGAATCTTTACAGGTTGAAAGCTTCTTGAAATTTATTGCAGATGAAGGGGCTAATGAAAGCTTTGGAACTCTTTGATAATTATTATACCATACATCAATAAGCTTTGAATACATAGATCTATCAGACAAATCTTTGAACGTAAGATCACAGATACCAAGTTTTTTAAAGGAAAGCTTACGCAACCTTAATTCATATCTTAAAAGATTCAGATTTTTAAATTCAATAGGCTTTCGCTTTTTTAAGAAAGCTTCTTTCACTTTATCATAGAAGATGATACTAGAATCTTTATTTCTAAACTCTTTCGTTTCTTTTCCATAAATAATGTCTTTAAATGTAGATAAAGGAGAAAATAAAAGATCTAAATACTTGTATATCTCATGTTCCATTTGGAAATTATATGCTATGTCAATTCTATTAACCAAAGCATTTCCTAAAGATATCCCTAAAACCGCTTCTAACTCTTTAATAGAGGCTAAATCATCATAATATGATGTATTAACTATATTATTTCCTGCATGGAGCTTAGTCAGGCTACCGCATATTTTTACTTTAATTGGTGTAATAGAAAAGTTGAAGTTCTTGTAAATAGCATTAGTTGATTTACCTTTATAACCTACTTCATATTGTGTTGTTCTTTGTATAAGATTTTGATTGCTTAATGTTTTTAAGATTTTAGATGAATCAAACTCTTTATTTGATAATATTAATTCTATTGAATCAATCATTGTATGCTTGTATTACTTTATTGGTAATGAATATGTGCTTATTATAGAAAAGCACACATCATTGACGATTTGATATTTACGATGTTGATGTCCTATGACAGTGATAGATATAAACAGGCCGTTGTTTGACCGAATCGAACAAGAGATTATCAAAAATTCTATTAAGTTTTCTTAATCGAATTTCGTATCTGCTATGAAAGCATCTCTCATTCCATTTTGGCCAAGCTGGTAGGCTAACGGATCTGTACTCAGGTTGGGTTCCCTGCCTTCGATCTATGGGCAGTAGAGCTGGAGACTTTGAGATGATCGCAAAATTCCGCTATAGAAATATATTCTTTCATTCCTTTTGATTAAGAAATTTTTAGCTGTTTTTTATTTACGATCCGAATACACCGAAATGATTCTAAAAAATGATTGGAAGCATCATTTTCTAATGCAAAATTGCAAAATCGAAATCAAACGAAAAAATAAAATTCAAAATAACTCATCTACACGTTTAAAACTGGCTATAGCAATCGTAGTTGGATCTATAATCTTCGATTTCAATGTAATTCCTCGGTTTATTACAAATATGCTGCATCATTTTGCTTGAATATCTTCCTTAGAGAAACTTCAAGTTTAAAAAGATAATCTGTGTAATGCAAACTTAGTACTATGTAGTTATAAATAAGTAGCTGAATAAAGTTGAAATAAATTTTTTAGTGCAAATCAAAATGATGAATTTTGAAGAGTTATCAAATCGGAGCAATACCCTTGTATTAACAACTAGGAGGAGCTAAATACATAAATCAAATACCGCTTAATTCAGCGGATTTGATAAATCTGTTGTTCCGATGAGCGATGTCTCAGGTTTATTCGAAACCACCCAAAAATTTACTTCAAATCTTGATTTCAATAGTAGAGCTGGCTTAACAGCTATTGAAAAGGAATGTTTAGTTGACCATATTAATAAGCTATATGGTAGTACCTTTTCACACTCAAAGGAGGATGATCTAAGTCCGGCCATTAAGCTATATAAACTAATTAGAAAACATAGAGCGTCTCATTTTTCTAAGTGAACATTCTAATCAAAACTTCATAACATGATACAAAAGCTTGGAATTTATGCAAGGCAATCAAGAGAAAAGGAAACCAACAACTCTATTGAAGATCAGATTCTTCAAGGCACGCAAAAAGCACATGAGTTAAAAATTGCATATCAAGTATATGTTGATAAGGATGAATCCGCTGCTTATGATACCCTTGACAACCGACCAGGTTTTAGACAGCTTCTGGAAGACATTGAAAAAGGTTTTGTTTCTGCCGTGTTCGTAATCGATCAAAGTAGGTTAACACGTAATGAGTATACGAATCTGGTGATCAAAGATGTTTTAAAGCAACATAACATCATAATTTATACTACACTTGATGGAGTCATTGATTATCAAGATTCGACCAGTGAGATGCTAAATGATATTAAGAACATCTTCGCTCGAAAGCTTGTAACCGATACCTCTCTAAAAATAAAATCAGTGTTGAGGAAAAGAGTAGCTGAAGGTAAGGCGCATGGGGCTGCGATTAAGCCATATGGATATATGGCTGATCATTTAAAAAACCTTATAGTTGACGAGGAGGAGGCTGAAGTCGTCCGCCAAATATATCAGATGTGTATCAACGGATTTGGCAGCGGAAAAATATCTGCAATGTTGAACAAAAAAGGTATTAAAACAAAAACGTATAAGTATTATCAGAAGCAGTTGATAAATACCCCAGAAGGTTTCGACAAGAAGAAATTGGATGTAGAATGGGCGCCGAATGTTGTTCTAAATATTTTAAAAAATTCTTTATATAAGGGGCAGCGAATCCATAAAGGAGAATTATTTGAAGCTCCCATTATCATAGAAGCATCAATATGGGATCTTGCTCAGGAAAAAATTAAAAAAAACACAAATGCTCCAGGTCTATCAAATCACAACTACCTGCTTAAATCTATTTGTTTTTGTGGTAGGTGCGGATCTAATTTTTGCGGAAGAACTAGACCGAATAAAAAAGATCATGTTTACTACTGCGCTTCACGTGTGAAAAAGATACATTCATGCGGCATAAGAAGCATTAATATAGATACGCTAGAAAGCGTTATCTGGTGTATGATCTCAAGTAGCGATATTCTAATCACGAGAGCAAGGGAAGAGGTTACCCAATTAAAAAATCCGGAATATATTCAACAATTAGCTAAAGAAAAAGAAATACTAGAAACGAACATTAAGTCCCAATCATCCAATAAAATGAAGGTACTGAATCTTTTAACTAAAGGATTATTGACTCAAGAAGAGGCGGAACACCAGATGATGATTTTTGTTGAGGCTATCAAAGCAGATTCTGAGCTTTTGAAAGACGTTTCTCTGAAATTGGAGAATGACTATCTATTGATGAAACAGGTTGATGAACTTCAAGCCTTTTTGAATTCGTGGAGTGATTTGATATTCTCGGCAAATTTCGAGTTACAATATAGTCTGGTAAGAATGCTGGTGGATAAGATAGTTATTGACTTTGATGATGATGATGAAGTGTACACAATCAAGGTTTATGCTAAGCTCCCTGAGTCGTATGAATTGTATACTTATTCTGTAGGGCTTGATGGAATGCTTATTGAAAATGCTGGAAAGCAACGCGATAGTGTGCGGTCAAAACGTAATAACCATAGCTTAACCGGTGCTCTGGCGCCGTTCCCCCATAAGCAACATAACGACATCGCTAATCGTATGATGAGGCGATCGGAAAGGGCGTATCGTCATTAATGAATCTGAAGCTGCCAGTTTACCTGCAACCGAATGGATTTTTGTGGTCTCTAAAGCTTCATGTAAATTTAACGGAGGCAGTATGGTGGGAAGTCGCTTTGCCAGCATTGTTTTACCCGCCCCCGGCGGACCAATTAAAATCACGTTATGCCCGCCAGCAGCGGCAATTTCCAACGCACGTTTAATATTTTCCTGACCCTTTACATCCGAGAAATCGCTTTCGTAATTATTGATATTGTATAAAAACTCATCGCGGGCATCGACAACTGTTGTTGTGAGTGATGTTTCTCCGTTAAAGAACTCAATCACTTCTTTCAAGGTACTTACACCATAAACTTTAAGATCTTTCACGATAGCAGCTTCGCGCGCATTGGCTTTCGGAATAATCAGCCCTTCGTAACCATCTTTGCGGCACTGAATGGAAATAGGCAGGGCCCCTTTTACCGATTGGATATCGCCATCGAGCGAAAGCTCTCCTAAAACCAAATACTTATCTAATAAGGTTGTTTCCACCTGTCCCGATTCGGCGAGTATCCCTATTGCGATAGCCAAATCATAAGATGAACCTTCCTTGCGGATATCGGCAGGTGCCAGGTTCACCACAATCTTTTGTCGCGGCATACGATAACCCGAGTTGGTAATTGCACTCTCAACACGCAACAGGCTTTCACGTACGGCGTTGTCGGGCAAGCCCACAATAAAATATTTGGTACCGCTGCTAATGTTTACTTCGATGGTAATTGTTGTGGCCTCCACGCCATACACAGAACTTCCAAAGGTTTTTACAGGCATAAAAGAGGGCAGATTAAAGCCCGAATATACAGTTTAAAATAAAAACAAAAATGAGCACCTGCCATCGGAATAAATACATAAAGATAAATCGCGGGTTGGGTGCTTTGTGTTACTTTTGAGATATGATACAAGTTAAATCGTTTGTGTGTAATCCTTATCAGGAAAACACCTACCTTTTATTTGACGAGACGCTCGAGTGTGTAATTATTGATCCGGGTATGTACAACGGCAAGGAGCAAAACTTTGTACTAGATTTTATTAAGGCTGAAAAATTAAAACCAGTCTTGTTATTAAACACGCATTGCCACATCGACCATGTCTTAGGCAACAAATTCATTTCAGATACATTCGGTTTACTTCCACAGTTTCATAAAGGTGAGTTGCCGGTGCTGGCTGCTGTACCAGCCTATGCACCGCAAATGGGAATGCAGTATGAATTATCGCCTTTGCCTGAGAAATTTCTTGAGGAAACCGGAACCATTTCTTTTGGAAACAGCGTTCTTGAGCTAATATTCGCACCAGGCCATTCTCCCGCACATTTATGTTTTTACAGCAGAGCTGATGGTTTTTTAATTGGTGGTGATGTTTTGTTTTACAATTCCATTGGTCGTACAGATTTGCCCGGTGGCGACCATAGCACGCTTATCAGAAATATCAAAGAGAAAATACTGATGCTTCCTTATGATGTTACTGTTTACCCCGGGCATGGACCTAAAACGTCTATCGGATTTGAGAAGGTGAACAACTACTATTTAAAATGACATCGTTTAAAAACGTAAACGCTTGAACACCTCATTTTATATAGCCAAACGCTACCTGTTTTCCAAGAAATCTGTTAACGCTATTAACTTCATTTCGGGCATTTCCATGCTTGGTGTATTTGTGGGGAGTGCAGCGCTGGTTATTATCCTATCCGTATTTAACGGCTTCGAAAATGTGGTGTTATCCATGTATAATAACTTCACTCCCGAAATTAAGATTGAGCCTGCCTTGGGTAAAACGTTCGATCCAGGAACAACCGTTTTTCGAGAGTTGAAAAACGATAAACGGATTGAGAACTACACCGAAGTTTTACAAGAAAAAGCCTTATTACGATACGGAGACGCGCAATATATTGGCCTGGTAAAAGGTGTAAGCAATAACTTCTTTAAAAGGAAGGGCATTGACAGCACGCTGGTTGAAGGTCATTTCAATCTTGAGCAAGACAGCACACATTTTGCCGCAATCGGCTCGAGCGTAAAGCTTTATTTAAGCGCGAATATTAATGATGAACTGAGAGATATCGAAGTTTTGTCCCCTCGGAAGAATGTGGGTGTCTCACTCAATCCGGCTGATGAATTTGTGGTGAGAGCCATTCACCCTGTCGGAGTTTTTCAGATACAGCCATCGTATGACGAAACCATTATTGTGCCTATCAATTTCAGCCGGAAACTTCTCGAGGAAGAAACAGCCATCTCTTCCATTGAAATCTATTCTAAGGGAGAAGAATCGACCGAAGATTTGCAACAAGACATTGAAAAATTACTGGGTTCCAATTTTATTGTTAAAAATCGGATTCAGCAGGATCAGCAACTTTATAAAACGCTCAATATTGAGCGCTGGTCCATTTTCTTTATTCTCACTTTCGTGATGATTATTGCCATCTTTAATATTGTAGGTACGCTAACCATGCTTGTGATCGATAAGAAAAAAGATATCGCCATCCTGACAAGTATTGGCGCAGGCACAGCTTTGATCAGGAGAATTTTCTTTATGGAGGGGATGATGATTTCCCTTACGGGATGTTTTGCGGGAATGCTAACAGGCTTTGTTTTTTGCCTGGTTCAGCAAAAGTTTGGTTTAATTAGCATGGGGCAGGAATCTTTTATTACTGATGCTTACCCGGTTGCTATGAAGGTAAGTGATTTTGTGCTCGTCTTTTTAACAGTTACGTTAATTTCAATGATCGCATCGGGAATCTCTTCGCGGTTAAGCGTTAACAAGATTTATGATTTGAAGGAGGATTTGTAATGATGTTATTTGCCAAAAAGGCTCGAAGGCACAAAGTTTTGCGCCGTAGCATTATTACAGTTTGAGCCTTAGCGCCTTCGTAGCTAATTCAATAATACCCTAAACCAATTTAACAGTTATTTGCGCTAGTAGGATTATCGTACCGTCAGCCAAACGGGCATCAAATACTCGCCTAGAACTTCAAGTCACTATTGCACAAAGCGATTTTGTCGGTAAGACATTCGAAAGAACTCTATCGCAATCTGCCCGTTGCACTAAGCGCGGTTACAATTTGGCTATCATTTCTTTTATCCAGTTTTTTAAGAAAACTGCTTCCTTCAATGTATATGAAGTTGATTTCTAATTCATTCTGGTTAGGAAAAGGAGGAGAAATTGTTGCCACACCAATGGTCATCGAACTTAGGTACATAGGGTGAAACTTACCAAAATATACGGGCTTATTATCGACCGTCACAGCAAAAGCCTTGTCTTGTCCGTAATTCTGAATAGTTGTCTGTATTTCTTTTCTCAACGTGAAGGTTGTCGTTGCCTTTGTATAAAACTGAATATCTTGATCCGTAACTAAAGGTGTTTTATCAAGTATTGCATTAGTTATGGAAACAGTTGCTGGTGTGGTTGATTGATCAACAGTTGATGTAAAGGACTTTAAGAGATAAATTTCCACTTTGTGTTCAGCTCTAGAATCATTTTCTTCTTTACAGCCTACAAACAAAAATAGCGTCAAACAGTAAATAAATATTTTTTTCATAAGAAAGGTTTTAGGTGCGAAAGTTAAGGATTTACATGCACTTAGCAAAAACTTGCACCTTAGTGCCTCGTGGCAACAATTAATAATACTCTCCCTTACTCAAATAATTCTTCACATAATCGGCCACCCCTTCTTCCAGCGTATGAAAAGGCTGATGATAGCCAATAGCAGCCAGCTTCGCCATTTTCGCTTCAGTAAAATACTGATACTTATCCCGTATATCTTCGGGAGTAGGAACAAAGCTGATGTTCGGCTCTAACTCTAACGATTTAAACGTATTCTTCGCTAAATCCAAAAAAGTACGCGCTTTGCCCGAACCAAGATTGTAGATTCCAGAATCTTTGCGATGATGCATCAGGAAATACATTACATCAACCACATCCTTCACATACACAAAATCCCGCATCTGCTCGCCATCTTTAAAATCAGGGTTATGAGATTTGAAAAGCTTCATTTCACCCGATTTTTGAATCTGATTATAGGTATGGAAAATTACCGATGCCATTCTGCCCTTATGATATTCATTCGGACCATACACGTTGAAAAACTTAAGTCCCGCCCAGAAGTAAGGCTTACGTTCCTGCTTTAAAGCCCATATGTCGAAGTCTTTTTTGGAATCCCCGTAAGGATTGAGTGGCTTTAATTGTTCAAGCTTGGTCTCATCGTCATCATACCCATTTTCGCCTAAGCCATACGTTGCAGCAGATGAAGCATAAACCAGGGGCAAACCAAATTCCACGCAAGTGTTCCAGACTTTTTTGGTGTAGTCAAGATTTAAGCGATTTAATAAATCATAATCAAATTCTGTGGTATCGGTACGTGCGCCCAGATGGAAAACAAATTGTACGTGTAGTTGATTTTCTACCAGCCACTTAATAAAGTTATCCCGTTCAACTTGTTGGGTAAACCGCTTACCTTCAAAGTTTTTATTTTGTGCCGCATCTGAGAAATCATCAACCAAAACCAAGTCGAAATAGCCTTCCTGATTAAGTTTTTGCACTAAACAACTTCCGATAAAACCGGCAGCACCAGTAATAATGATCATATGTTAAATAAATTTTTAAAGGGAGAATGACTTAAGAATATGTCTTTCTCGATCTTTGGAATAACTCCTAAGCTTTGCGCCTTTTCAAACAGAACTTTAATAGCTTTACGGCCTTCCTGACCCAAATCTATAGAATATTTGTTCACATAAAGCTCAATATGTTGAAACATGACCGCTTCGTCCATGGATTGGGCGTGTGATTTAATAAAAGCTACACCAGATTTCGGGTTCGCGAAAGCAAACTCCACACTGCGCTGAAGTACCCGGTTGACTTTCAATTTTACATCGTCGGATAGTGTTCGCTTAATCACAATTCCTCCCAATGGGATGGCACAACCCGTTTCTCTTTCCCAATATTCGCCCAGGTCGATCACTTTGTGTAATCCTTTATCCTGGTAAGTAAAACGATTTTCATGTATGATCAATCCCAAATCTATCTCATCGCGAACCAGGGCATCTTCGATATTTGAAAAAAGCATTTCGGTTTTATTGCTGAGATGCGGGTAGGCAAGGCTTAGTAGAAAGTTTGCCGTAGTGTACTTTCCGGGAATTCCTACACGAAGATTTGAGTTCAAATCTTCGTCCGGATTTTTAGAAAGCAACAAAGGCCCAACCCCAAAACCCAACGCGCTGCCGGCATCTAATAAAGCGTAATTATCGGCAACATAAGCGAAGGCATGAAAACTTAGCTTCGTAATATCAAGCTCGTTGTCAAATGCTTTTTTGTTGAGCGTTTCTACATCATCATAAGAAACCGTGAATTCTAATCCCTCAGTATCAATCTTCTTGTGAATTAAGGCATCAAAAATAAAAGTATCGTTAGGGCACGGAGAAAATCCTAAAGTGAGTTTCATGGCAGTTTGGTTAGAATTTCTATCAGGATGTTATTGAGATTAGTAATTGCGAGCGGCATATTCCAGCTTTCGCGATTGCGCCGTTCTACATAATTTGATATGGCCCGAAGCTGCAAACAAGGCAGATTCACTTCATTGCAGGCGTAAAAAAAGGCTGCTCCTTCCATACTTTCCACATCTGGATTTAAACGGGATACCGTGGAATAAATACTTTCATCATTTCCATGAACTTTGTTTACGGTTACTGAGCGTACCATTTTTAATGTATCGACTATAGTATTTTCATACGGATACGAGGGCTTAATTCCGCACTTCCCTAACCCAAGTTCATCAATACTTATAAATTTATCTCCGTCTTCAGCGCCAAGCTCCAGGAAGTTATCCAGCTTAACATTAACCACCTCGCCAAGTTTTAAAGATCGGTCGAATGCTCCGGCAATACCGGCATTAATAGCGAGATCATATTCACGGAGTGCCAGCTCACGGCCCAAAGCATAAGCAGTTGCTGTCATTCCAACTCCCGTAATTAATTCCTGGAAAGTATTCTTACCAAAGCCAAATTCATTTGAATGTTTGGTTAAAGGCTCGATTTCGAACGAAGTGGCTGCCACCAAAATAATATTCATATTAAGATTCTAAGAACTTTGATTTTTGTTCGATGCCGCAATTTACAAAATGCAGATATTTGATTTGCCATGCTTGAGTACAGTTTAAGTATATTTGCCTCTTTAACACCAAGAAAATGATATACATTACACGCAGGGAACGTTTTAATTCTGCGCATAAATTATTTAGGGAAGAATGGAGTAATGAAGAAAACCTTGAGGTTTTTGGCAAATGCTCTAACCCGAATTGGCATGGCCATAACTACGAACTTTATGTAACTGTAAAAGGTGAAATTAATCCGGAAACGGGTTTCGTGATCGATTTAAAGGTTCTTAAACAAATAATTTTAACTCACGTTACTGATAAACTCGACCATAAAAATATTAACCTTGATGTAGATTTTATGAAAGGTAAAATGGCTTCTACGGAAGTTTTAGCTTTAGAAATTTACAATCAATTAAAGCCATCTATTGAAGCTCTTGGCGCACAAATGCATAAAATTAAGCTTTGTGAGACGGAGAATAATTTTGTTGAATATTACGGAGAGTAATTTTTAAAATGGAAGACGACATAAACCAATCCACGCAAGGCAATCAGCTTACTGGTTATTCTAAAATAGATCAGTATAACCCTGAAAAGATTGAAAGCATTGCGAGTCATTACAGCAGTATTTTAACTGAGTTGGGCGAGGATTCATCCCGTGAAGGACTTTTAAAAACACCTGAACGTGTTGCAAAGGCACTCCAGTACCTTACACATGGCTATGATTTAAAACCTGAGGAAATTCTTCGCAGTGCAATGTTCAAAGAAGAATACAGCCAGATGGTAGTTGTGAAAGACATAGAAGTTTACTCGATGTGTGAACATCACATGCTGCCATTTTTTGGAAAAGCCCATGTTGCTTATATTCCTGATGGGCATATAGTTGGATTGAGCAAAATTCCAAGAGTTGTAGATGCTTACGCGAGAAGACTGCAAGTTCAGGAACGGTTAACGAATGAAATAAGAGACTGCATCCAAAATACCCTTAAGCCAATGGGGGTAGCAGTAGTAATTGAATGTAAGCATCTTTGCATGTCGATGCGTGGTATTCAAAAGCAGAATTCGGTAACTACAACATCTGCTTTTACCGGAGCTTTTGCAAATGAAAGAACCAGAGCTGAATTTTTAAGGCTGATAACGGCTAGTTTAGATTGATAAGGCCACAAAGACACTAAGAAATAAATAACTCGCCAGCAAGGAACTTCGAGCCTTAGTGCCTTCGTGTTAAAAAAGAGCACAAACTTTAAAAATGAAAGCATACATATTTCCAGGACAAGGCGCACAATTTCCAGGCATGGGTAAAGACCTTTACGAAAGTTCTGACCGTGCTAAAGAATTTTTCGAAAGAGCAAACGAAATTCTTGGCTTCAGGATTACAGATATTATGTTTAACGGTACAGAAGAAGACCTTAAACAAACCAATGTGACTCAGCCAGCGATATTCCTACATTCAGTTATTCTTGCAGATGCGATTGGTAAAGATTTCAAACCTGAAATGGTGGCCGGTCATTCTTTAGGCGAGTTTTCGGCACTGGTAGCTACTGGAGCTTTATCTTTCGAAGATGGTCTTAGATTGGTGTCTGCGCGTGCAAATGCAATGCAAAAAGCTTGCGAGATTCAGCCATCAACCATGGCCGCAATTTTAGGGCTTGATGACTATACCGTTGAAGAAGTTTGCCAAATGGTTAGCGAAATAGTTGTGCCGGCAAACTACAACTGTCCGGGACAATTAGTAATTTCAGGAAGCATAGAAGGTGTAGATAAAGCCTGTGCGTTATTAACCGAACGTGGTGCTAAAAGAGCGTTGAAATTAAATGTCGGCGGTGCGTTTCATTCCCCTTTAATGGAAGCAGCCCGAGTAGCTTTAGAAGCTGCCATTGATTCGACAGAAATTAAAGAACCGGTTTGCCCGATTTATCAAAACATAGATGCTAAGCCTTACACAGATACCGACGCCATTAAACATAATTTAACTGCTCAATTAACCGGGGCTGTACGTTGGACACAAACCTTAAAAAAGATGCTGGAAGATGGCGCAACTTCATTTACAGAAGTTGGTCCGGGCAATGTTTTACAAGGATTGGTTAAAAAAGTCGATCGCACAGTTGAAACTAAAAGTGCAGTGCTTAGTTAAGTTCTGATTATCCAAGCAACATATTAAACGCTTTTTATTTGTGAGTGCCACCTTCAAAATAAGGCTTTTACTTTTCATGCTTACAGTAAGCTTTGCCGTAACGGCAATTACTGTACATTATACTTTTAATAAAGATGAAATCCTGCAGTTCGACTCCCGAACTATTGAGAAAAATCTTCATAAGAAGGAAAGGTTTATAAAAGCTTATTTAAACGGACCACGATTTGATTCGCTTCGTAATATCCAAAATAATCCGGAGCAGGCAATTAATCTTATTAAAGAGTTTAGAGACGACCGCCTAATTTATATTCACACTTACCTCAACAATAATTTAGTTTTTTGGGGATCTATCAGAATCGCTCCTGTAACAAATGCCGGTTTAAAAGAGGGCAGCAATCTTCTCAATACAGAAAATGGATATTATGAAGCAATAAAAAAAACCGCGGGTAACTTTTCGGTACTGGCAATCATCCCATTGAAGTCGGAGTATAGCTATCAAAACAAGCATCTTAAAAATGAATTTTCGCAAGATCTTATCTCAGACAACAACCTGGAAATTGCTACAATTAATGATGCAAACACCTACAATTTAAAAAATACCGATGGCAAATACTTGTTATCGCTCAAATTAAAATCAACATTAACCACCTCATTTTATTCAAAGCTAGAGTTATGGATGTGGATTTTAGCCATTTTTATGGGCACAGTCTTTATCAACTATCTCTGCGTTTCGATTGCTAACAAAGGTTTTGTAAAAAGTGCAGTGCTTCTATTTTTCTTATCCTTCCTGGGTATACGAATTCTTACACTTGAGTACCATTGGATCGACAGCTATTTTAATCTTCCAATATTTGATAAGCAGCATTTTAGTGCCGGATACTTCTTCCCTTCACTGGGAGATTTCCTTTTGAACGCTCTGATGGCAAGCTGGCTTTTCTGCTTCATCTACAGTTACCGTTATGATATAAAGTTTTCTAAAAAACCCCTGTCAAAAGCAATCAGCATAGTTTTCTTCATCTTATTAGGAATAATAATATATCTCACATCGCTACAGCAAAACGAAATCTTTTATCACATTGTTACTCAATCAAATATCAATTTTGATGTAACAAACATCTTATATCTAAATAATTATAGCTGGCTGGGCATTTTGTTAATGTGTATAGCTGTACTCAATATTTATTTACTCATTGAAATTACGTTAGCGGTCAGTCTTCAACTACAATTAACTAACACCGAGCGTGTAAGAATATATTTTACGGGTATTAGCATCCTGTTTTTATTAGCGGCTGCATTCAGCGGATTTGATGTATACATTTTACTTTTCTCAATCATATTGTGCCTTAGAGGCTGGGCCTTTTATTACAAAAACCATAACTATAAACTAGCCATATTCCTGTTTAGCCTTTTTTTATTTTCCATTATAGCTTCTTTAAAACTGGCTAACTTTCAAAATATAAAGGAGAAAGAGAACAGAAAATCAATAGCGCAAAAACTTCAATCTGCCGATGATCCTGATGCTGTTCGATTGTTTTTTACCGTTGAGCAGTCAATTCCGAACAATGAGTTTTTACTCCAGTACTTTAAAGCTCAATCGAATGATAGAAGCATTCTTAAACAAAAACTAAGGGCTTTATATTTCGATGGATATTTATCAAAATATGAGATTACCACTCTTCCGTTTGATCAACAGCAGAAATCTTTTTACAAAGACAGTTCTAGTTTGGATACCTATAGAAGTCTGGTTTTAAAAGGATCTATTAAGGTTTCTGAAAACTTTTACAGGGTGAGCAATACGTTCGGATTTCAAAAGTATTTTGCTATACTGCCCGTTATTGAAGCCGGAAGAAAACTAGGCACATTGGTTGTAGAACTTCAGGCCAAAACCTTTGAAGATCCAAAATCTTTTCCCGAGGTTTTATTAGTCGGTAATATAAGTACCACTCCAGAATTAAATAATTACTCATTTGCTTTTTATAAAGACAAAAAGTTGCTCAACCAAAAAGGTAATTATAACTACCATCTGATTAATAATAACTTTCAGGGTAAATTAAAAGACTTTCTTTTTGTCGAGACCAAGGGATACAATCATATTGTTTATCAGCCAAATCCAAACAAACTTATTATTGTAAGTAAACCCGAAACCACGATTGTAATGCGGCTGGCATCTGTTTCGTTTCTTTTTCTAGTCTTCATTACTTTCTCTGCTATTTTAATCACACTTTATCAGCTTTGGGTTATTTTCCATGATGATGATTTCAGGTTAAATAATTATAGCTGGGATTATCTGCTTTCTCGAAACCGGATTTTATATAAAACACGCATCCAGGCATCTATGGTAATTGCGATTATTGTCACGCTGCTGATAATTGGTGGAATTACTTATTACAGTATTGGCAACCAGTTTCGCAAGCAACAGGAAGAGGTTTTACTAACTCATGCATCGCGTATAAACGAAGCCATGGAAAACAACGACGCCTATAGCAACAACAGCTTAACTACCGACGAAACCGTACTGAATAACCTCGCCAATATTAATGCTACAGATTTAAACCTGTATGATTTACAAGGGCGATTAATATTTTCCACCCAACCTAAAATTTACGAACAACATTTTATAGAAGCTAAGATGAATGCTTTAGCATTTAATTTCTTAGGAAAATTCATGCGGTCGGAATATCTCAATCATGAAGAAATTGGAAGAATGAGATATATAGCCGCTTATAAGCCAGTTAGAAACGACAACAATGAAACGATTGCCTTTATAAGTTTGCCACATTTTTCAAATGAGCGGGAATATGAACAACGGATCGGTTCTTTTTTAAATGCTCTGATTAATGTATATGCGCTTGTTCTGTTGATTATCGCCCTCTTTGCGGTGTTTCTTGCAAATCAAATTACACATCCGCTCACTATTGTTGCTAAAAATTTAAGTGAGATTGCTATTGGAAACAAACACGAGCCCATTAAATGGAAAAGCAATGATGAGATTGGCTCATTAATCCAGGAATATAACAAAATGATTGCTGCGCTTGAAGAAAGTGCTCAAAAATTAGCCCGGTCTGAGCGTGAGAGTGCTTGGCGCGAAATGGCGAAACAGGTAGCACATGAGATCAAAAATCCGCTTACTCCATTGAAACTGGGAGTGCAATTGCTAGATAAATCCTGGCGCGAAAAAGATCCAAACTTTGATAAAAAGTTTGAGAAGTTCAGTAAGTCTTTTATCGAGCAAATCGAGAGCTTAAGTCTTATAGCCTCAGAGTTTTCCAACTTTGCCAAAATGCCCGATACTCCTTTTGAGAATGTGAACTTAACGCGCTTAATTGAAAAGACTATCGACCTTTTCGATCAATCGGAAGATCTTGAAATTGTTTATACTCTAAATGCTGATAAAGATGTGATTGTAAGAGGCGGTAAAGATCATCTCCTTCGAATATTTAACAATCTGGTTAAAAATGCAATTGAGGCTATTCCTGAATACAGAAAGGGCATTATCGAGATTAAATTGGAAGCAAGCGGGAAAAATGCATTGATAGAGATTACTGACAATGGAAAGGGAATTCCCGAAAAGCTTCAAGATAGTATTTTCAACCACAACTTTACCACAAAAAGTTCTGGAACAGGATTGGGGCTGGCCTTTGTAAAGCAAGCCATCGAGAATATGTATGGCTCAATTAAATTTGAAACCGAGCCAAATAAAGGGACTACTTTTTATATTGTGTTGCCGCTGGCGGTAACCTGATAATCTATCTCAACGAAATAGAAGTTTTTCCCATGGTGTAACCATCGGCGTAAAGCACTATTGTATAGGTGCCTTTCTGAAATTCAGATGGGTTAGTCCAATCAAGATTATACACCTTACCATCATTAGCGAATTCTATAGCTGTTTTGTAAGTATATTGAAGTTCTTCACCCTCTGATGTAAAAAGACTGCCATTATCCGATACGATAAGATTCCCGCTAGGATCAACAATTCGCATATAGATATCATGCATGCCTTTTACTGCAAGTGGATTTTCGGCAGCTGTAAAAGTTATCCGAAACTTTTTGGCGGTGCTTGCACGTGTTACGTCGTTCTCTTTACCACTGTTTTTAACCCTTAAAGGAGTTACAGCCAGGTTAGCTACTTTTAAAGCCGCCCCTTGTTGAACTTTTGAATCAAGTTCAAGATTCTTTTTTTCAAGTTCGGTAGCCTTAGCCGTAACCTGGCCTACTGTGGTTTTTAGACTATCCCGCTCTACTGATAAGGCTCGGTTTTCTTTCTTAAGCTCATCAATATCTGTTATGTATTTGCTAACAAAATATTTTAGCTGTCTAACATCTTCTTTAGCCTTTGCTAATTGCCCTTGCGTTAATTTTCCTTTTTGCAGCTGATCTCTCAATTCTGATATTTTTTGACGAGCCAGATCCTGCTCTTCCTGCATACTTGCGGTAAGTTGAAGGTTCGAATTATTTGCTTTATCAAGTTCTGCTTCGATCTTATCAATCTCTACTTCCATCCTCGACTTTTCATCAGTAATAGTTACAATTCGCTCATTAGCCTTTTTATCTCTAAGGGCCATATACACGTTTGTGCCCAATAAGGCAGCAATCACTACGATCAGAAAATAAATTTTATTTGAATCTTTTTTAGGAGCCTGTTCCGGAGAAGTATTTTCCATGTTATCAAATTATTAAAATTGCAAGAAGCAATCGATATGATATATTTTTTAAACTTTTAAATAAGTGGAATATTGCATCCCCCTACATGGCAAATATAATATTTAAAAAGTAGCATCAAAATGAGTTTATACTATTGAAAGTGAGGTATCACCTTAATTAAAACATAATAAAACTAGCGCAATGTTGTTTGTTAAGTATCTTTGCACACTTTTAAATCTATGTTAAATAAAGTTTTTTCGGGATTAGTATTCGCGTTCATTCTTGCTTTTTCAAGCAACGTTTTTTCACAGGAAGTTCATAGTAAAAGAGAGTTTAGAGGAGTTTGGGTAGCTACAGTAATGAATATAGACTGGCCCAGCAAAGCGGGTCTTAGTACAGAGCGACAAAAACAGGAATTAATCAGGCTTCTTGATGCACACCAACGCTCGGGCATTAATGCAATAATGTTTCAGGTACGCCCTGCTGCCGATGCCTTTTATGCAAAAAGCCGCGAACCATGGAGTAAATGGCTAACCGGTGAACAAGGTCGCCCGCCCTATCCGCTTTACGATCCTTTAGAATTTGCAATTACCGAGGCCCATAAAAGAGGTATGGAATTACATGCCTGGTTCAATCCCTATCGTGCAGCTTTTACTCTTTCAGAAAAAGATCTAAGCGACCAGCATCTGAGCATGAAAAGACCAGAATTGTTCTTTAATTATGCCGGCAAAAAACTTTTTAATCCCGGTTTACCGGAAGTGAGATCTTTAATTGTTCAGGTAATTATGGATGTAGTGAGAAATTACGACATCGACGGCGTGCATTTCGATGATTATTTCTACCCCGATCAATCAGGAGGAAAGCCCATACCAGATACAGATGCTTATATCCGTTACGGAAAAGATTTTGCAAATATTAAAGATTGGCGGTTAAACAACGTCGACACGCTTATTCACACCTTAAGTGATAGTATCCGTAAAGAAAAAAAACACGTAAAGTTCGGAATAAGTCCGTTCGGAATATGGAAGAACAATCGTCAGGACCCTGAAGGTTCTCTAACTAATGGTGGTTCATCTTATTACGAAATGTATGCAGATACCCGAAAATGGCTACGAAAAGGATGGATCGATTACATTAATCCACAAATTTACTGGCCCTTTAATCACAAATTAGCTCCTTTCGAACACCTGCTCGAGTGGTGGAGCAATAACACTTCAGGCCGACATTTATATATTGGGCAGGCAGCTTACCGCTCTATGGAAAAGGTTCCAGGTTTTAGAAACAAGAGTGAGTTACCTAATCAGGTTAGAGCACTAAGAAATAACAACCGTGTGCAGGGAAGTGTATTTTTCAGTTCAAAGTCTTTGACAGATAATCTCGCTGGCTTTCAAGATTCGCTGAGAAATGATCTTTATCGCTATTCGGCCTTACCGCCTGCCATGATATGGAAAGATGATATTGCACCTCAGTCACCTTTACAGCTTACCGCGTATCTTAAACTGCCAAACACCGTTCAACTTAATTGGCAAACTCCCTTGAGGTCGCGGGATGGTGAAACCGCTTACGGCTATATTATTTATCGCTTCAAAGCCGGAGACGAAATCAATACTCAGGATGCTTCGAAGATCGTTAAAATTATGTATGATAGCTCACAGACTCTTTACAGCGATTTCAGCGTATCGAAAGGTATTACCTATCAATACGTTGTAACAGCTATTGATCGGCTAAAAAATGAGAGCCTTCCATCGAACACTGCGGTTTCATATATTCCATAAATGTTCTCTTTGGCGGCAAATACCTAGTTTTTTAACTTTAAATTAGTTTCATATTAATTAATTAAGTATAATTAATAACTTATTTGTCAATATTTTCCGGCAATCACAAACGATTTATAGCAAAAAGTGTTAATTACTTTACAAAACTATATATCATGAAACGTGTACCTGAAAATCTCCTAGTGTTCTCCCATTTAAGATGGGATTTCGTTTTCCAGCGCCCTCAACATTTACTCACTCGTTTCTCTAAAGAATTTAACGTGTATTTTCTTGAAGAACCTATCCATGATCTTCCGGAAAATCAAGATAGCTATCTTTCTATTAGTAAACGTTCTGATAAATTATGGGTATTGGTTCCACATCTTCCGCAAGGCCTAGATAAAAAGCAAAGTTTAAAACTTCAGAAGGAAACTTTAAAAACATTCCTTGCAAATAAGTCGCTATCAGATTTTATCTTCTGGTATTATACTCCAATGGCTTTGGAATTTTCCGGCGATTACAATCCGGATATAACTATCTACGATTGTATGGATGAGCTTTCAGCCTTTAAGTTTGCTCCAACAGAACTTATTCACCTTGAAAAAGAGTTATTAACTCGTGCCGATGTAGTATTTACAGGGGGGCAATCCCTTTACGAGGCTAAAAAGCATCAGCACCAAAACATACACCCGTTCCCAAGCAGCATCGATAAAGCTCATTTCGGACAAGCGCGTAAATCTATGGAAGCTCCGGCTGACCAGAAAGACATTAAAGGACCGAAATTCGGTTTCTATGGTGTGATAGATGAGCGCTTTGATTACGAACTAATTGGCGAGGCGGCTACATTAAGGCCTGATTGGGAGTTCGTTTTAATCGGACCGGTTGTAAAAATAGACCCTGCATTACTTCCTCAAAATAAAAACATCCATTATCTGGGAGGAAAATCTTACGAAGAGCTTCCAGCTTACTTAGCGGGATGGGACATCGCTATGATTCCTTTCTTACTAAACGAATCGACCCGTTTTATTAGCCCTACAAAAACTCCTGAGTACTTGTCGGCTGGCATACCGGTTGTTTCAACACCGATTCGTGATGTGGTTACGCCATATGGTAAGAAAAAGTTGGTAAGTATTGTTACGAATGCCGAAGAATTTGTTGCTGCAGCAGATGCTGCCTTAGCTGCTCCGAAAAAAGAATGGCTTAAAGATGTTGATCTTTTCCTGGCAAAACGTTCATGGGATCAAACAGCCTCAGATATGATGGATTTGATTCGCAAGGCTATGGGAAGAAAAGTTTCTGTGCCGCTTAGTGCTTAATAAAATTTAATACTCATGAGTACTAAATCGGATGTAGAGGTTTGGGGTGGAATAGAATGTACCATTAACAGGGTTAAAAATTCTTATTTTGATCAGCTCACGTACGCTGATCATTACAATCGATTATCAGACCTTGACCTCTTTGCAGATCTGGGTGTCAAAAAGCTTCGGTACCCGGTGCTTTGGGAGAAACATCAATCACTTCCAGATACTGTTATTGACTGGAGTTTTACCGAAACGGCTTTAAACCGTTTGCGGGAGTTAGGTGTTGAACCCATAGCAGGCTTGGTGCATCATGGCAGCGGACCGGAATTCGCTCCGATAAATTCTAATGAATTTGCCACCGGCCTGGCAGCTTATGCAACAAAAGTAGCCGAGAAGTTCCCTTGGATTGAATATTATACTCCTATTAACGAGCCGCTTACAACCGCAAGGTTTTGTGGTTTGTACGGCTTTTGGTATCCGCATTTAAATTCAGATAAATCCTTTATTCGCCTCCTTCTTAACGAAACCAAAGCAACTGTTTTGGCTATGGCAGCGATAAGGAAAATTAATCCGAAAGCGAAGCTTGTACAAACAGAAGATTTAGGCAAAACATACAGTACCCATTTATTAAGATATCAGGCAAACTTCGAAAACAGGCGCCGCTGGTTAAGCTTTGATTTGTTACTTGGAAAAGTGAACAAGCAACATTCTTTGTGGCGCTACATAACCATTAAGTGCGGTATTAGTCCGGATGAGCTGCAATTTTTTATTGATAACCCTTGCCCACCTGATATTTTAGGCTTTAATCATTACCTAACCTCAGAAAGATTTATAGATGAGGATGTAAAGAAATATCCGCCTCGCACTCGGGGAGGAAATCAACGACATCGCTACGCCGATGTTGAGGCAGTAAGAGTTGATTTGGATGAAGAAACGGGCGCTTATCGACTCTTGAAAGAAGCCTGGGATTATTTTAAAATCCCGATTGCTATTACCGAAGCACATTTAGGCTGCACCCGCGAAGAGCAAATGCGCTGGCTAAAGGAAATTTGGGATACGAGTAACAAACTAAAAAGCGAGGGTGTAGATATGCGGGCTGTTACAGCCTGGGCAGTGCTTGGTTCATATGGCTGGAATAAGCTTTTAACCAGAGTTAAAGGCAAGTACGAATCGGGTGTTTTTGACCTTCGATCTAAACAACCACGCCCTACAGCTTTAGCAAGTTTAATTAAGTCTTTTACTGCTGATGAAGCTTATAATCATCCGATATTAAGTGGAAAAGGCTGGTGGAAGAAAGATATTAGAGTCCTTTATTTCCGGAATAATATCCGAAAGATAAGCAACGATTCGAAAAATTCCCAACCCGTTCTAATCCTTGGTAAGACCGGAACTTTAGGGAAAGCTTTTGCGAAGCTTTGCGAACTTCGGGGAATTCATTATGAGTTGCTGGACAGAAAAGATTTAGATCTTTCTAAGCCTGAACATATCGAAAAAATTATTTCGCAAAAACGCCCCTGGGCAGTTATTAATGCAGCAGGCTACGTTCGAGTAGATGAGGCGGAAGGTGATTGCAACAGTTGTTATATCGCAAATACCCACGGGCCGGCAAACTTGGCGAACCTTTCTGCGAAGTATAATTTTAAGCTTTTAACATTTTCTTCAGATTTAGTTTTTGACGGATTGAAAGCTAAATCATATTTAGAGAGCGACAGGGTTTCTCCCTTAAACGTTTATGGAATAAGTAAAGCACGGGCTGAAGAATATGTTCTAGAGCGCGATCCATCAGCTTTGATTATCCGAACCAGTGCTTTTTTCGGACCATGGGATCAATATAATTTTGTGACCCATGTAGTTTCTTCGCTAAAGAATCAGCAATTCGTAAAAGCTGCTAATGATGTAATTATCTCACCCACCTACGTTCCCGATTTGGTTCACACCAGCCTGGATTTGATGCTTGATGATGAATGCGGTATTTGGCATTTAGCCAACAAAGGTGAAACAACCTGGGCTTCGTTAGCTATCCAAGTTGCTAAATTGGGGAGACTGGATTCGAATCTGATAACCGCAGCACCTTTAGCTGATTTTAATTATGCCGCTAAAAGACCGGTTTATAGTGTATTGGGGAGCGAAAAGGCACTTTTAATGCCTGATTTGAAAGATGCTTTATACCGCTACTTTACAGAGCAAAAACTTAATAATACACTGTCTGAAATTTTAATTAAGACTAAAGCTGGCTAGGCATCTTTTTCTAAAGGTTTGATCTATCCTTTGGAGATCAAACTCGTATTAAAATTACTTACCAAACGGCATTTTCGGCATTCCCTTCATCATTTTAGCCATTTGAGCCGGGTTACTAAACTGTTTCATGACCTTCCTCATATCCTCAAACTGCTTTATCAATTTATTAACTTCGGTGAGGGGGTTGCCAGAGCCTTTGGCTATTCTCGTCCTGCGACTTTGATTAATAGAATCAGGGTTTTCACGTTCGAAAGGTGTCATTGAGCGGATAATGGCTTCGATAGGTTTGAATGCATTGTCATCGATATCCATATCCTTAACAGCCTTTCCAACACCAGGAATCATTCCAACAAGATCCTTCATGTTTCCCATCTTCTTAATCTGTTGAATCTGGCCAAGGAAATCGTTAAAATCGAATTTATTCTTTCTTATTTTCTTTTGAAGTTCAGCAGCTTCCTTTTCGTCAAACTGTTGCTGAGCTCTTTCAACGAGAGATACCACATCACCCATTCCGAGGATCCTTGATGCCATCCGATCCGGATAGAACACATCAAGAGCTTCCATCTTCTCACCTGTACCAATAAACTTGATCGGTTTGTTAACTACAGATTTTATGGAAAGTGCTGCTCCACCACGAGTATCACCATCTAGTTTGGTCAAAACCACACCCGAAAAGTTGAGCCTGTCGTTAAACGCTTTAGCGGTATTTACAGCATCTTGCCCGGTCATGGCATCGACAACGAACAAAATCTCATGCGGGTTGGTGCTTGATTTTACCGCTGCAATTTCATTCATCATTGCTTCGTCAATTGCAAGGCGACCCGCTGTATCAATAATTATAACGTTATTTCCGTTGCGTTTTGCTTCAGCAATACCTTCTTGTGCAATTCCAACCGGATCTTTAGAATCGCGGTTTACAAACACGGGTACATCTATTTGTCCGCCAAGTACTTGCAACTGATCAATCGCCGCCGGGCGGTATACATCGCCTGCTACTAACAGTGGCTTTTTTCCTTTTTTAGTTTTCAGATAGTTTGCCAGCTTCCCGCTAAAAGTAGTTTTACCCGCACCGTTTAATCCTGCAATAAGAATGATCGTTGGATTTGTGCTGATCTCTAACTCGGTAACAGAACCACCCATAAGTTGAGCGAGTTCATCATTCATTATTTTGGTCAGCAACTGCCCCGGAGAAACGGAAGTCAACACGTTTTCACCAAGCGCTTTTTGTCTTACTTCATCGGTAAACGCTTTAGCCGTTTTATAATTTACGTCGGCATCTAAAAGAGCTTTTCTAATCTCTTTCATGGTTTCGGCCACGTTAATTTCCGTAATCGTACCCTGACCTTTTAATACCTTAAATGCCCTGTCGAGTTTATCCTGTAAGTTTTCAAACATCCTTTTATCCGCTTTAAACAGCCTGCAAATTTAACGATTTTTAACCTTACCACTAATTTATTTATAGCATATTGCGGCAATATCTTGTTACTTATCCTATTACAAACGTCTGTTTCAATAATGTTATTAAATCTGAAGTCTGCCTTTTTTATTTTCCTACTTTTTTGGGGCGGCTATTCTTATTCACAGAATACGGTAAAGCAACTTCGTGCTCAACGTACCACTCAAGTAGTAAAGATAGATGGCTATTTGAATGATGAGGCATGGAAGCAAGCTGATGTGGGCAAAGATTTTATAGAACTCCGACCCACTCCGGGAACCACCGAGAAAGAAGGCAAGACTACTGAAGTTAAAATCTTATATGACGATGCGGCGATTTATGTCTACGCAAGGATGAACGAAATTAATCCTGATAGCATCGCGAGGCAGATTGTACCTCGTGATCAGGTTGGAAACGCCGATTTTATTGGAGTAGTATTTGACACTTACCATGATAAGATTAATGGGGCGGGTTTTTATGTAACAGCAGCTGGCTCTCAATTCGACGCTAAATATTCACAAACCGGAAACGAAGACGAAAATTGGAATGCTGTGTGGTTTAGTGCAGTAAAAATTGATGATAAGGGCTGGTCTGCGGAGATGAAAATCCCTTATTCTGCTTTACGATTCTCCAGTAAAGAGGTTCAGACTTGGGGAATAAACTTTATGAGGCGACGTCAAAAATTTAATCAGGAGGCGTTTTGGAACAGCATAAAGCCTAAGGAAAGCGGATTCATTAATCAGGAAGGCGAATTAACGAATATTGAAAATATTAAGGCACCCGTCAGGCTTTCCTTTTCACCTTATATCTCAAATAATACTTCGCATTATCCTTACAATGTTTCGGATATAAATAATTTGAATTCAAAGTTTAATGGAGGAATGGATGTTAAATACGGCCTGAATAACGCTTTTACTTTAGATATGACTTTAGTGCCAGACTTCGGACAGGTACAATCAGATAACAGGGTTTTAAACTTAACGCCTTTCGACATAAAGTTTGACGAGAAGCGCCAGTTTTTTACAGAGGGAACCGAAATGTTTAACAAGGGAAATTTGTTTTATTCTCGGCGTATCGGCATAGAACCTAACTATAATTTAGCTGGTGATATAAACGCGAATGAAATCATTACAAGAAATCCTACCGGAAGTAAGCTCATCAATGCAACAAAAATTTCAGGCCGTACAAGTAAGGGATTAGGAATTGGGATTTTTAATGCCGTTACCAATAGAATGTTTTCCTCAATTAAAGACACGCTCGCTAATACAGAAAGAGTAGCTGAAACCCAGCCGCTAACCAATTACAATATTTTTGTATTGGATCAAACGTTAAAAAATAACTCCTCCGTTACGTTTCTTAATGCTAATACTTTAAGGCAAGGCTCATCTTATGATGCCAATGTAGCGGCTTTGTTATTCAACATCAACGATAAGAAGAATAAATACTTCATTTCCGGAGAAACCAAAATGAGTCATCAATCGCAAAATGGAGCAACCGGAATTCAAAATGGAATAAATTACGAACTTGTTTTTGGAAAACAGAGTGGCAGTTTTAACTGGAATCTTAGTCAGGAGCTTAGCGACAAAAAATTTAATTCGAGCGACCTCGGATTCTTTACCAATAACAATTATGTAGAAAACGCATTTGGCATGCGATACAATGTATACACTCCTGGCAAATGGTATAATCAAATTGAAGGTTGGATGGAGATATTTTATACCGAAAGGTTAAGCAAACGAGAATTTCAGTCTTCGCAAGTAGCACCAGGTATATGGATTCAATTCAAAAACTTTTGGACACTCAATCTTCGGGCAAGTTATAATTTTGAAGGGAACGATTTTTATGAATCCCGCACTAGCGGCAGAGTCTTTAGAGCGCCTGCACAACGTTTTATACGCTCTACGGTAAATACAAATCGTACTAAAGATTACCAATTAGGAGGCTTTCTCGCACTAACGGATAGGTCCCTATTTGATGGATGGGGATGGAGCTGGGGGACCTGGCAAACGTATCGCGTTAATGATAAATTTTCTTTAAATACAGAGGTTGTTGTTGAACCGCGCTTTAACTATGCGGGTTGGGTTGATAATTATGTTGAGGAAACTACGAAAAAGGAAAATATTATTTTTTCAAGATACGACCGCCAGACGGTGGAAGCCATTTTCGGGACAAGGTATACTTTTAACCCACGTATGGGTTTGATACTTCGCGCGCGGCACTATTGGTCTGAAAGGGAAAACAGGCAACATTACTCTTTGAATAACGACGGCACTTTAAGTGATTATCCCTTGTACCCGAAGAACAAAAATCAAAATTATAATGTGTTTAACATCGACATGACCTATACCTGGCAATTTGCGCCTGGAAGTGAACTGAATATCACCTACAAAAATCTTGAAGAAAGCAATGGAAACACGCTTTACAGATCCTACGGCCGAAATTTTGAGACAACATTAAATTCGCCACAGAATAATAGTCTTTCGGTTAAGGTGTTGTATTATATTGACTATCTGGATATCAAAAAAAATCGCAGGAAGGCTTATTGAGGCAGCTTAACCATAATACCCAGAGACAGTGCCTGACTCGCCTGTATTTTCGTACTGGCATCATCATCATAAACAGCAATACCGCCAATGGTAACATTAACCATTTTATTAACTTTAGCTTGTAGAGTAAAATCAAGGCGTTGATCTATTTTTTTGAGTTTCTCATAGTTTGCAAACATTGAATGCCTGGTCTTAAGAGCAACATTTTTTGCAATATCTTTCTCGAAATTGGTAACCACTTGCAAAGCCACTTCATTTCTTACCCGTTTACCCGGTGTAACTCCGTAATTTTTAGGGTTTGTGAGATAAAGATCGCGATCCAATACAAATGTTTGCCTGGCAGTTCCGGTTCCAATACGTAACCAAAAGGATTTAGTTGTTTTGAACTCAAAACCTACAGATTCGGTTAAATACCCTGGCGACATAAATCTTGAAATAAGCGTTTGAGTTTCATTACCCTTTGCATCTTTTTTATATGAAAAGCCTCTGTCAAATTGGGATTCGAAGTTTAGAGAACCGAAAAAGGACCAGTGCTTTGAAAGTTTTATAGATACCTTATTGTCCCAAAATATTCGATCGTTGGTTTTACGTTGTAATTGCCCTTTATTTTGCAGCTTGCCATACTGTAAAATCACTTCTGTTAAAAAGCTTTTATCCTCTTTGGTATAATCCGCTTTAAAGTTGCTTTGCGTTCCAACGGCTATTGAATTTACTCCACCACCTTGCCAGTTATCGCTAAAAGCAGCCTGGTTCATATTAATTCCGAAAGAGAACCAATTCTTCCAGTAATTTATTTTAAGATCCAATTCAGATTTTGCAACTGGTACCGGAAGTAATTGCAAAACCGGTCTTCTTACAGGTAGAATATTTTTCTTGGGATATAACTTTAAACCTTCTAATTGACTTGTATCAACTGGAGTTTCCTGAGAGTAGGCAAAGGTGTATACAAGAAAAAAAAGTAATAAAATCGAAATCCTTCGCATCAGCACAAAGAAACTGAAAAATCGTTAATATTTAAATTCAGAACCAATTGATGTAAGTAACGATTCAACTAGATAAACCTCATCCATCCCCAAAATTTCCTTCTTTTTAAGTAAAATAAATCACTATCCATTGTATAAGCTTCTTTTTCAAATACAATATTCAAATACGCTTTCTCGTGATTTCGATAAATAAAAAGGTTTACCAGGTAATTTAAAAGATAGATCACGTAAAATCCTACAAGCAGCATTTCTATTTGCTGAACCAAATGAATTTTTTCATGATAAATGAAATGCTGCTGCTCTTTATAATTAATTTTTTTGATCAAAATAAAGGGAAATAAAGCCATTCCGGCAATAGGTAAAAAGGGAATATGAAGTACCGGAAACTTCATTCTAAAGTAACTGGCACTAGTGGCGGAAGCCGGTTTGCACCTGGCTTTCTTTTGTATCGCTCGAATGAATTTCTTATGAATCCGATCAACACATAATCGGAGGCTTCTAGGATGAAGTTATAAGATGGCTTGTATTGAACCATAAAATCGGTTAATGCATCATCAGTTAAACCTGTTACACGACTAACCAAACTTTGGCTGAAACGATATCGTATCATTTGGTCCCGATAATCTGCCTCTATAATTTTTTGAAGATATCTCGCATTTTTACCTTCTCTGCTTAAAAGGCTCCATATCGCATCTATTCCTAAGCCTGCACCGCCTGTTCCATTTGGGCCTCCAATTTGGAGAAGGTCTTTTGTGCTTCCTTTTCGGTAAGCGTCTTTAAACTCTTCTTGCGAACGTTTTAATCTTTCTTTAGCACTTAATGTAGTGTCTTTAATGCTCACCTCTTTTAGTAAAATTCCTGTTCTTTTCAGATAGAAAAGTACAGCAGCTTGAGATTTAACAGTTACTGTATCGACAGCAAAACCTTGTAAAGCTGCAACCAGAATATCGCCCGCTTTAGCTGTTGTAGTAAATTCCCCTTTAATATTGTTATAGAAGCCTTTATGTGTTCTGGTATTATAGATATAAACTCTTGATAGGCGTTGTTTGCTATCAGCATCGAATACAATTCCCTGTACTTGCTTTTCTTGAGAAAAAATCCTTTGTGAGAAACACAGTAATAGAAGAAGGAATAAGATACGTTTCAAGCTTTAAAGCTACTACTTTGTTGGCAGTGAACCTGCGGTTTAACACTTATTAACTACTTTGAAACAACCAAAAGCTGACCAAGTTTGAGATCGGTGCTTTGAAGGGAATTTAAAGTTTTAACATCATCAACGGTTAAACCAAAACGGCGGCTAATAGTATAAAGTGTATCGCCTTTTTTTACTTCGTATATTTTCATTTCGAGAGGCAACTTCTCGGCTTCCGATACCGGTTTTTTAGGCTCTTCTTTAATAATCTCAGCAATAACCTTCTCTTCACGGGTAGTTTGAGCTAAGGTGTTTTTTTCCGCTCTATCGTACTGATCTAGTTGATAGCGCTCGATTAATTCAATCAACAATGTAGCATATTTTGGATTGGTAGCATATCCGGCTTGCTTCAAACCATACGCCCATCCTTTGTAATCGTTCCTGTCTAATTGAAACAATGAAACGTAACGGGCACGTTTTAGGAATTCAGTATGATCGCGGTAAGATTGTTCAGCATTTTCATAACTCCTGAAACACTCGCCTTTTGCATCATCGTCTTTATTAATGGTTGGGCCTGTCCAATCTTTGTTGCATTTTATACCAAAGTGATTATTAGCCTCGGTAGCAAGTGTGCTGTTTCCGCTGGCCGACTCATGTAATCCCTGTGCAAGCGTAATACTGGCGGGAATCCCACTCTTTAGCATTTCTTCAATTGCAATACCCTTAAAACGCTCAATGTATTCTAACGATGTTTGAGAAAGCGGTCTTTTAGTTGCCGTTTTGACTGGAGTAGTGGTTGGCTTTTTTGATACGATCACCGCCTTAGATGTTGTGCAAGACATGCAAAGCATTGCACAACTTATTAATAATATTCCCCTCATTAGTATCAAAAATTCAATTGTTGCCCGATTGTTAATATGGACGATTTTAACCCGTTCCTTTGTTTAATATCTTCTACAGTAGTTTTAAACCGCTTTGCCAAAAGTTGCAGATTATCTCCACTCTTTACAAAATAAACTCCCGATTGATTGATGATGTAATCATCTAAAAGTGCAGTCTTTTCTCCTCTTGATATTACGGGACTAAAAGGTGCATCGTATTCATATAACTTATACGTTTTTATTATAGCCATTACCTGGCTTGCCCAGGTACCGCTTGCAGCATAACCGCCTCGCTGTATTCCATAAACCCAATTTCTATAATCGTTTACCGGATATTTTACGAAGAGGGTCGAGAAACGCTTTTTTAATAAAGTAGCGAAATCCGCATAAGAATCTTCCACACCATTATAACCCTTATAGGCAGACTTAATCGGTTTTGGTCCGCTTTTGCCCTTCATCCCGAAATGGTTATTAAGATATTTTGCGATTTTGCTATTCCCACTGGCAGATTCATGAATGGCAACTCCTAAAACAATGCTGGCGGGTATTCCATATTCATTCATTGTTTTGATAGCCGCTTCATTATACAACTGGATATATTTTTTCGCAGCCGACTGTGCTAATACTGAAGCGTTGAAATACCCCAGTGCAAGGCAAATGATTAGCAGTTTTTTAATCATGTTTTTACAGTTTACGGATTATAAATAAACCATCGCGAACAGGAAGTATTAACTTTTCTACGCGCTGATCATTACTTATTTTTTCATTAAAACGCCGAATATTCTCTGTGTCTTTATCATTAGCTCCCGAAGTAATTTTACCACTCCATAGTACATTGTCGACTATGATGAGGCCTCCGTTTCTTACTTTGTCAAAAACTAAATTGTAATAAGTCTCATTATTCTTTTTATCAGCGTCAATAAATACCAGATCGAAAACCTCATCAAGTTTTGGAATAACCAAAACGGCGTTTCCGATATGATATTTTATACGGTTGATGTAACGTGACTCAGCGAAATAAAGTTTCACTCTTTCTTCAAGCTCTTCATTAATATCAATGGTGTGTAGCAATCCATTGTCATTCAAGCCTTCTGCTAAACAAAGCGTAGCATACCCCGTAAAAGTTCCAATTTCTAAAATTTTTGCGGGAGATACAAGTTTGCTTAAAAAACTCAGGACACGACCCTGATAATGCCCTGAAAGCATACGGGGCATAGGAACCTTTAAATGCGTTTCACGGTTTATGTTCTTAAGCAGTTCCGTTTCCGGTTCACAATGCTGCTCAAGATAGGTCTGCATTTCAGAGGCAAGCAGCTCCATATCCGCAAATATAGGAATTTTGATTTCCCGCCAAACATTTAGTTCATAATGTTATGATTAACAAGAAGATGCAAGGAGTTAGCACTCTAAAAGCCTAAAATTTTTTCTTCTCTAAATAAGATTGAAGAATAATAGTTGCCGAAATAGTGTCCAACCGCTCTTTATTTTTCCTTTCGGATTTTTTAAACCCGCTTTGCGAGACTGTTTCAGAAGCCATTTTAGAAGTGAAGCGCTCGTCAGCCATCGCGATTTGTATATCCGGAAAGTTCTTTCTTAGGGTGGTGATAAAACCCTTTACATGCTGTGCAGATTGTGATGGGGTTCCGTCCATTTGCTTAGGCTCACCAACTACAAAGCACTCTACAGTTTCTGTAGACAAATATTTTTTGAGAAACTCTATGATATCCTTCGGATGAATTGTGGTTAGGCCGGTCGCAATTATTTGAAATGGGTCTGTAACTGCCACGCCGATTCGTTTCGTACCATAATCAAAGGCCATTATTCGCGGCATGGCGGAGAGACGTAATAGGTTAGAGGTAAGATATAAGAGTCTGGCATTTA
>DASWMZ010000104.1:0-19105 GCA_036399495.1 Pedobacter sp. | reverse complement strand
TACCAGTTCTTCCAGGCTGGGCGGAAGTAACTGCAACTGATCGGAATCGTAGGGCTTAAAAACAGGCGTTGTTCCCATGCCTTTAAAATACGAAAAGAGGCGTAAATAAAAAAGAGACTATCCTTTTGAGACAGCCTCTTATTATTTATGCTAAGTTAGCTTTAGTTTCCTAAAACTTTTGTTACTAAAGCAGCTGCTTCTTTTAATAGAATAGCTGAGTAAACCTTTAAACCTGAATCGTCAATTAATTTCTTAGCTTCTTCGGCGTTGGTTCCCTGCAATCTCACAATGATCGGGATATTGATATTTCCTAGCTCTTTATAAGCGTCAATAACACCTTGTGCAACACGGTCGCAACGTACAATTCCACCAAAAATGTTGATCAAAATTGCTTTAACATTTGGGTCTTGAAGAATGATGTTGAACGCAGCTTTTACAGTTTGAGCATTTGCAGTTCCACCAACATCAAGGAAATTAGCAGGCTCGCCACCGGCAAGTTTAATAATGTCCATTGTAGCCATTGCCAAACCAGCACCGTTTACCATACAGCCTACGTTTCCGTCAAGCTTAACAAAGTTAAGGTTCGATTTGCTCGCTTCAACTTCCATTGCGTCTTCTTCAGAAACATCGCGCAAAGCTTCGTAATCAGGGTGGCGGAATAATCCGTTATCATCAAGATTTACTTTTGCATCTACTGCTAAAATTTTATTATCAGATGTTTTTAAAACCGGGTTGATTTCAAACATCGAAGAATCTGTTTGTTCGTAAGCTTTGTATAAAGATGCAATGAACTTAGTCATTTCTTTAAAAGCATCGCCGCTAAGGCCAAGGTTGAAAGCAATTTTACGTGTCTGGAAACCTTGCAAACCTACTTTCGGATCAATCTCTTCTTTGAAGATAAGATGAGGAGTATGCTCGGCAACCTCTTCAATATCCATTCCACCTTCGGTAGAATACATTACTATATTTCTTCCCTTAGCACGATCAAGTAAAACGCTTACATAAAACTCTTTTGTCTCGCTTTCGCCGGGGTAGTATACATCTTGCGCGATAAGTACTTTGCTAACCAATTTACCTTCGGGACCTGTTTGCGGGGTTATTAATTGCATGCCAATTATCTGACCAGCTTTTTCTCTAACCTCATCTAAGTTTTTCGCCAGTTTAACACCGCCGCCTTTACCACGACCACCGGCATGAATTTGAGCTTTAATCACAACCCAGTCGGAGTTGAAATCTTGTTTTAGTTTTTTGGCTGCTTCAACCGCCTCCTCAGCAGTATCTGCAACGATGCCTTCCTGCACCTTTACACCAAAACTTTTCAATATAGCTTTACCTTGATATTCGTGGATATTCATGTCGTGATTTTTTTCGCTATAAAACTAGTGTTTTGTATCAATTTTTTAAAAAAATACTTATTTAATAGTCGATTAGGTGAGTAAAACATTGGATCTGTGAAAAAAAAAGAAATACTTCTTGGTCTATGTTTGGTTTTCTTGGGCACTTAAGTTTGAACTCTGGGTTTGAGTTCTCGGCTTTCAGCTTAAAGCTTTCAGCTCTCATCTTTTTGCTTTAAGCTTTTTACCTTTTACTTTTCACCTTTACCCCTTTTCCCTATATCTTCGTGCTATGCTTGAGGCAAAAGGAATATTTAAATCTTACAGAGATCTTCAGATTTTAAAAGGAGTTGATTTTAAAGTTAATAAAGGAGAAATCGTAACGATTGTAGGAGCCTCGGGTGCTGGGAAAAGCACTTTGCTTCATATTGTGGGAACGTTGGATAAGGCGGATAGAGGAGAAGTTATTATCAATGGGACCAATATTTCTAAACTATCTCAGTCGGGCTTAAGTGCATTCAGGAATACCCACATTGGGTTTATATTTCAGTTTCATCATCTTTTGCCGGAGTTTACTGCTTTAGAGAATATTTGCATCCCGGCTTATATCGCTAAAAGGAGCAAGAAAGAAGCGGAAACAGAAGCAACGAAATTGCTTGCAATGCTGGGGCTGGAAGATCGAGCAAATCATAAACCTAATGAACTTTCAGGCGGAGAGCAACAACGCGTGGCGGTTGCCAGAGCTTTAATAAATAACCCGGCAGTTATTCTTGCGGATGAACCTTCAGGGAATCTCGATTCGCAAAATGCTCAGAGTTTGCACGCTCTTTTTATGGATTTAAGAGACAAATTTTCTCAAACGTTTATTATCGTAACACATAACGAAGACCTGGCCGAAATGGCTGATAGAAAGGTAACGATGAAAGATGGGCAAATTATAATTCCTGAGATTTGAATATTCTAATCACCGCGGCTTCGGCTGCACAAGCCCATAAACTTTCTCGATTTTTAAATACAGAAAAAAATATTTTCTTGGGCGATTCTGTAGATCTTCCTGTGGTTGGTTTCGAGGATATAACGTTCGTTAAAATTCCTCCTGCAAATCACGCCTCATTTTCTCATTTATTGTTGGCACAGTGTTTAGATCTTAAGATTGAGGCCATCTATCCGTTAAAAAAAACTGAAGTGCTGGCACTTGCGGAAGCAAGGCTTCTTTTTGATGAATATGGTATCATAATTATGGTGCCTGATAGAAGAACCGTAGAAAATTATTTTTCCATTAAAACTATAAAAGGGGAGATTATTAAAATAGATGAAGAGTGTGGAGATCCAGATAGGGGAGTTTTTGTAATAGATCCTGAAACAAATATGCTTAAACTTTTTACTGCTGATTGATGAATTATGCTGATATAGATCCGGCTAAGAGAGCTTTTATATTTGAATTAGATAATGTACTTTTTCCGAAAAAGGATTACGATTTGCAGGTTTATTACCTCTTTGCGGCTTTTTTAGAATTCCAAGAGGCGTTTCCTCCGGCTAGCGAACTGGTCTCATTTCTAAAAAAAGCATATGAGAATCATGGCACAGGTAGGATATTCGAAAAGGCTCAGGAGGTATTCGGTTTCGATGCAAAATATAAGGAGAATTTCGAACGCTTACACAGGGAAGCGAGGCTGCCATTAAAATTACTTTTATTCCAAAATGTATTGACGCTATTACAGGAAATGGTAATAGACCGAAAACAATTATTTATAGTTACCGGCGGAAATACAGAGCAGCAACTAAACAAAATTAAACAGATTGAATGGCATGGGTTAGAGAAATATTTAAAAGTATATTTTGCTGATGAAATAAGACCTAAGCCTGACATAGATGTTATAACTCATATAATGAAGGAAAACGGCCTTAAATCAGGTGAAATACTGCTTTTTAGAAATGAATCTGACGATAAGGAGTTTGCTTCCGCAGCTAAGATTGATTATATTGCTATTCAGCACTTTATTTGAGTAATAATAAATAATCGACACCGTTTTCGTAAATAAATAAACCAGAATGACTATTTCCCATTTACCTCAGCATACCTTTAAGATCATCACTTTATTTATAGCATTTACCATATCGGTTAGTTCCTGTAAAAAAAAGAACGACCCAAACGACATAGGCGAATCAGCAGATTATAAAGTTCAGAATGATGTGAGGGATTCTGCTTACCTCAAAACCAAGGATATTTATTTATGGCCTGAAAAATTGCCCTCGATAAGTGAATTCAAGCCACGGAGCCTGAAAACTATTTTCGATGTAATGGATAAAGTAAAAACTTATCAGAGCCTGGATAAATGGAGTTTTGCTGAAACGAAGGCAGAAACTGAAGAAAGTCAAAGTGGTGCTTCTACTGATTTTGGTTTTTTAATAAAATTTTTACCTGGAAGCAATACGGAGATAAGAATAACTTACGTATATGCAAACTCAACTGCCGGACAGGCAGGTATAAAAAGAAGCTGGCGACTTAATAAAATTAATGGTAGGATTATTAATCGCAGCGTTCCCACAGATGTTGACTTTATTAATGATGTTTTTTTTGGTGCCCCGCAGTCTGCCACTTTTGAGTTTATTAAACCTGATGGAACAACGTTGACAACTGATTTACAAAAAACATCATACGTTTTAAATACCGTTTTATACCGTAACGTGTATATCAAAGGATCACAAGGGTCACAAAAAATAGGTTATTTGGTTTTTAATCAGTTTGCAGCGGCTACTTCAATAACCGAGCTTGAAAGTGCTATGAGCTATTTTCAGACACAGGGCGTTAATGAAATGATTGTTGATCTTCGTTATAATCGCGGTGGTTATGTATCCACACAGGATTTCCTTGCTAATTCTCTTGCCCCGCAAAGTGTTGGGAAAAACCAGACAGTAATGTATACCTATAAGTTTAATGATAAATATAAAGAATGGGATGAAAGTTATAAGTTTAATAAGAGGGGGACTTTGAATCTAAGTCGTGTTGTATTTATCGTTTCACCATCTTCTGCATCAGCCAGCGAGTTGCTAATAAATAATTTGAAGCCAGTGATGACTGTTAAGCTTATCGGCGATACGAGGACTTACGGAAAGCCGGTTGGTTTTTTTCCAATTCCGGTTTTTCAATACAATATATTTCCAGTATCATTTAAAACTATTAATAGTGCAGGCAGTGCCGATTATTTTTCAGGCTTCCCGGTAGATAAAAATGTTCCCGATGATTTGATGCATGACTTTGGCGATGAAAGTGAAGCTAACTTGAGCGAAGCCTTAAAATATTTTACTAATGGTGGTACATTCGCATCAGCCCCTGCACAAATATCTTCGGTAGAGTCTCAAAAAGTAAAGCAGCTTAATGCTGAATTTAGTGACCATTTACCGTCTGTAACAATAGAAGACAGGCCATCACGTATGCCATTGCCAATTAGAAATTTGCAGAGATAATACTTTGATAATCTTAACGTTACTGTCACTACGGCGATTGTCGTATTAAGTCGCCAAACTACATGAGCTTTAACCATAACAAAATGTTGCTTTCCGGATTTTTGGCTGCCGCTTTGGTACTTACCATTATAGTTTCGGGCTGCAAAAAAGATATTCCGGATCCGCCGACGAACCCGTCAACCGTTGCTAAAACGCCTGATGATAAGGCACCCACCACCGGAACTCGTGATCAGCTCACCAAAGACTCGATTTTTTTATACGCAAGGCAGGTCTATCTTTGGTATGATGCTATTCCAGATTATCAGACTTTTAACCCAAGAAGCTATAATTCTTATTCAAGTGAGATTTTTGCTTTAACACGCTTTGGAAAGGACCCCCTTACAGGTTTGCCCTATGAGTACAACGAAGAGGATAGTAACTCCCCTAAATTTTCTTACGTTTCTGATATTACTCAAAAGAATCCTATCGCCTATATTCCTGCCACAACAGCTTCGGTCGACATAGAGGGCAATGGTAATGATTTCGGCTTGCTTGTAAGTCCGCGTGGTGAGGAAACTAACTATTCGATTTACGTAAAGGCTGTCTATGGAAACTCGCCCGCTGAAAGAGCCGGTTTCAAGCGGGGAGACAGATTCAATATTATCAATGATAAGCCCTTTGGGAAAAACTTTAATGCTGAGTATAATATATTTTACAATGCGCTTTTTGTAGGTTCTAGTATAACCATTGAAGGTACCACCAGCAACAATACTCCGTTCAAAAGAACGCTCTACAGAGCAGTTTATAATAGTAGCCCTATTTATAAAGATTCGGTTTATCTAGCTGGTCAGAATAAAATCGGGTACATCTCGTATGCTAGATTTTCGAACGAAAGCAACTCCTTGCCGGAATTTTCGAGGGTTTTCAAGAAATTTTCAGATGCTGGGGTTACAGATTTAATTGTTGATTTAAGATATAATGGCGGTGGGTATGTAGGCACGGCGGAACATCTTATTAATTATATCGCCCCGTTGAGCCTTAATGGTAAGATAATGTTTTCTGAGGTGTATAACCAATTAATGCAACAGAAAAAGGCCGCTATTCTTTCTAAACAACCATTTGGTCGCAATGGACAAACCTATGCGAACGTTGATTATTCTATAAAAGGGAATACTAATTATTTTCAAAAGCTAGGAACCTTAAATACTATAAATAAGGTTGTATTCATAATTACGGAGGGTACCGCATCTGCCAGTGAACTAGTTATAAATAGCCTGAAACCCCATATCGATGTAAAAATAGTAGGCTCTAAATCATATGGAAAGCCCGTTGGTTATTTCCCGATAAGGATTGATAAATATGATGTTTATCTTAGCATGTTCGAAACACGCAATTCTAAAGGTGAGGGGCGCTATTATAACGGTTTTGAACCTGATACCAAAGTCTCAACCACAGACGATGACAATCCGAATTTCGATTTTGGTGACTTAAGAGAAGCTTCGTTCAAAGCAGCTTATAATTACATTACAAAAGGAACTTTTGTATCTGAAGCTGGAGCTAAAATATTAAGCGTGAAGCCTGAAATCGAAGCCAAGCCATTAAAACCGTTAAATCGGGAATTTAAGGGCATGATTCATAATCCTTCCGATCTAAATCTTACAAAGTAAGACAGAACTTCTTCCATTATCAATTATCTCTCGGCACTCTCGTAAGCATAATGCTATAGTTGAGTTTTTTACCACTTACAAATCCAATGTACGCGTCTGGTAGAAATTATAGTCGAAGTAATCGCTAACTGTGTAAAAACAATGCGTTGATTTATTAAGCCACCTCCCTCAAATCAACAGCTACCACCCTAGAAATTCCCTGCTCAACCATTGTTACTCCGTAAATAATATCTGTACTGGCGATGGTTCTCTTGTTGTGCGAAACAATTATAAATTGAGACTCACTGGAAAACTTCCGAATAATATTATTGAATTTATCAATATTAGTATCATCAAGCGGAGCGTCTACTTCGTCAAAAATGCAAAAGGGCGCAGGTTTTAGTAGATATAATGAGAATAATAAGGCAGTTGCTGTAAGTGTTTTTTCGCCGCCCGATAGCTGATTTATTGACAATGGCCTCTTCCCTTTCGGACGGGCAATAATGTCAATATCGGATTCAAGCGGATTTTCAGGATTGTTCAGAATTAAATCACAGCTGTCTTCTTCATTAAACAACGAACGAAATACTCGGATAAAATCCTCTCGCACACTGGTAAATGCCGCCATAAATTTATCTTTTGCGGTTTCATCTATTTCTTTAATCGTTTCCAGCAGAGATGCCTTTGCAGTCAATAAATCTTGTTTTTGGTTTTGTATAAATGTAAAGCGTTCGTTCATTTCCTTATAAGCTTCCATTGCCATGGGATTGATGCCGCCAAAATCGTCAAGCTGCTGTTTTAAGCGTTCTGTTTTTTCTTTTGTGATGGTCTCATTTTCTTCTGCCGGTATTTCGGTATCGAGCAGATCAGTAATGTCTACAGCAAATTCTATTGAAAGCCGCTCTTTCAAAGCATTTAGTTCGAGCTTCAGCGAAGTTTTTTTGTCTTTCAATTCGTTTAAAAGGACATCAGTATGCTCTTTCTTTTTTCTTAATTCTGAAATGGCGTTTTCAGTCTCTGTAATCAGTCCTTTTGTTGCGTAATATTCTTGCTCACATTCGGTAACACCTTTTTCAAACTCTTCTTTCTGAACATACATGTTTAGCAGATCTTCGTCCGAATGATCGACGTGCTGCAAAGTGCCGGTAATCTCTGAACGGGTTTTGGCGATTTCTGAAGAGTTTGATTGAATTTTATTTTCCAGTGTCCGCTGCTGGCTATCGCGATATTCCAGATCTTTCTCTATGCCCGAAACCTTGTTTTGCTGTTGATGGAAGCGAATGTTTTCCTGATTGTAGATAGTGGATTTATCTGTGACCAGCTCGGCTAATTCGTGATAAACTTTTTGCCTATCAATCAGCAAATCGCCGGCCTCTAATTTCTTTAATTTCAATTCTACCAGCTTAGGCTCCGCGTTTAAAAATTCTTCTTCAATCGATTTAATTTTAGCCTCAATATCTTTCTTTCGGTTCTGGCTGTTCTGAATGAATTCTGCATATTGTTCTTGTCGCGTTTGAAGTGAAATAAGTTCATTGTTTAAGCGACTCAATTCTTGCTGTCTCGATTCAATTTCTTGTTTCTTTAAAGATGCTTTGAGATTTAATGCTTTTTGACGCTCCTGCTCTATAGAGGTCTTTAAATTGCTAATGGAGTTTTCAGATGAACGAATCTCTTTCGCCAGGTTTTCCAGGTTTTTTGCTCTTCCAATCCGTTTTCCTTCAAATAAACCAACAGATCCGCCTGTCATGCTAATGCGGCTTTTAGTAAACTTGCCGTTGCTGCTTAATATGATCATGTTGTTTTCCGGAAGCTGACTACCTAATTCCTCTTCATCGCCACGCAGCAGTAAGTAAACATTCTTAAGCAAATGCCGGCATAAGCGGCTGTACTTTTGCTCCACGTCTATAATGCTTAATGCAGCAATGTAATTACTGTTCATAATTACAAGCTCTTCTGTTTCCGTATTATTGGCAAGAGCTTCCAAAACAAAAAAATTCGCGCGACCTTTTGCAGAATCACTTAGTAGTCTGATAGCCTGTACAGCCTCAGCCTGCGTTTCTACCACGTAGTGATTCATTACAGGTTCAAGGTAATTCTCAATCGCAATGCGATATTCTTCCTGGCAAAAAAGCACATCCGAAAAAAGCGGTGCCTGCTTTGCCCATCCTGTGTTTTTTTTTAAAAAACGGATGGATTCGGGAAAGCCTTCCAGATTATCAACCAGAGATTTTATCAGGTTGTATTCGTTTTGCTTTGCGTCGAGTTTGCGGCTTTCCAGCGACAGTTTTTCTTTTTGCTGATTGATAATTTCTTCAGTGGTAATTATTTGACAATGCAGATCTTCCTCGAGTTTTACCAGATCATCTAACTCCTTTTCCTTCGTGTTATGTTTTTCCCGAATTTCAAAAATGGCTCGATTAAATTCCCCGAGTTCAGCTTCTTTTGATTCTGCATCGGTTGCGTTTCTAGATATTTCCTGTATCAGCGCATCCTTTTGGATTGTGAGGACCGTGAGTTCTTTCTCTGAGTTGTATAATTGATTTTGAAGTTCCGTATTCTCCTTAACTAAACCATCCAAACTTGCTTTTTGAGACTGCTGCTGAATTCTTAATTCGTCGAGTTCTTCTTTTTTATGAGTTAAACTTGCGGTTATTGAATTCAGTATTTCAGTTTCTAAAACCTGCTCTTCGTTTAATCTTTTAACATTATACAGCACATGGTTAAGCTGGTTTTTGTCTTTTTCAAGCTCATCACTCAGGCGATTTTCTTTTTCCTGTAAAAAGCGAAGCTGCTCATTCTTTACTTTTTTTTCGCTTTCGTAAGCTCTGATTTTTGAGGTAAAATCATTGGCAGCCTTTTGCTGCGCAGCAAGGTTTTTTTCTTTTGTTAGTGCATCAACCTTTTGCTGTTGAAGCCTTGCTTCCTGCATATTAATGCTGGTTGTGATTTCGGTCTTGGTAATCGTTTCTTTTGATTCCAGATCTTCGAGTTCTGCCAGATTATCGCGAAAGCCAATTATTTTAAACGATGCGAGTATAATGCTTAACGCTTTGTACTGCTCTTTGAGTTTATAATATCTTTCCGCTTTTTTTGCCTGGTTTTCTAAAGTTTTAAGGTTCTTCTCAATCTCAAAAAGCAAATCTTCCACACGGCTTAGGTCTGCTTCAGTTTCTTTTAGCTTGCTGAATGTTTGCTTTTTGCGAAGTTTATATTTTGATATTCCTGACGCTTCTTCAAAAAGTGCACGCCTTGAACCTTCTTTGTTCGCGATGATTTCATCAATCATCTTGAGTTCGATAATGGAATAAGAATCAGCGCCAATCCCGGTATCAAGGAATAAATCGGTAATGTCTTTTAACCGGCAATGCACATCGTTTAACCGATATTCACTTTCCCCACTTCGGTAAAGTTTCCGGGTAATGGTAACCTGCGAATAATCTGTAGGGAGTATGTTTTTTGTATTGTCGAAGGTTAGGGATACTTCTGCCAGCTGAGATGGCTTACGCGTTTTAGTGCCGTTGAAGATGATGTTCTCCATTTTTTCGGATCGCAACATTCTCGTGCTTTGTTCACCAAGTACCCAGCGAATAGCATCAACCACGTTCGATTTGCCGCAACCGTTGGGCCCCACAATAGCGGTAACACCTTCATTAAAATTGATGGTAATTTTGTCACCGAAGCTTTTAAAGCCTTTTATTTCGAGCCGGTTTAACTGCATTCTTCCTGTTAAGCGTTAATAGCTTAAACTCATCTTGATTGGAATAGCAATTTATAGAAATTATGGGAAAGTTTAGGACAGATATTTCGTATACAAAAACGGCCCCATAAAATGGAGCCGTTTCGAAGTGTTAATTAAACTTACAACTTGTCTATGATGTCTTGTTCTTTAAGCGCAGCAATATTATTCTTGTTATTGTAAGTTTCTGTTTGCTCAGCAAAGTACTCCAATATCCCGGCTATAGTATCCAGATTGTTCGAAACAAGCTGGTGCATTTCAGGAAGATCCTGATCTAACCTTTTGTCACCAAGCTCAATATTATCGACTTCTATCTTACCTAATTTCTTAATCACGGCAGTCTGGCTGTTTTTTAAGTCTTCAAGTTCATGGACAATTTTTTCCATCAAGTCAAATTTCTGTATCTTATCCATAACAATTTTTCTTTTTATATAAGATAAACCTGTTTGTTGCTTAATTGTTTGTGTCTCAATTCAGCAAAGCTGTTTCATCCCCAATCAGATTATAATGGAACCTATTTTTTTTAATCTCGTTTAAGGGATTAGTATTACTTAATGTCCGATAATAGTTTATCCGGAAAATATGTGAATAAACTGTTAGTCAGATAATTAGAATGTATAAATCCTAATGAAACAATTTATTGCTCTATTTCTTAGTGTCTCTCTGTCTTCTCTGTTAGCCCATTCGCAGCCTTTACAGGTTAAAATTGCAGCGCAAACAAATGTTGTGGTGAATGGCCAAAGCACAGGCGCTGTTACTTTATCAGGAAGTGGTGGTACTATGCCTTACCAGTTTAGTAAAAATGGCACAGTATTTCAGACTTCCTCAACTTTTGGTGGTTTGCCTGCAGGAAATTACACTTTTTCCATCCGTGATGCGGCTTCGGCCACAGCCACTATTGTTGCAACAATTTCACAAACATCGGCGTTAAAGCTAAATATTGGTTCTCTAAGTAATGTGGCCGTAGCTGGTCAAAACAGTGGTTCAGTCACCTTATCAGCAACTGGAGGAACAATTCCGTATGAATTTAGTCTGGATGGTACCAATTATCAGTCCTCATCAAGCTTTAATTCTTTGCCTGCAGGTATTTATAGATTTACTTTGAGAGATGCGTCTCAAAGCACTGAAACCATCGAAGTAACTATTACCGAGTCGAATTTTCTTGGAATGTATGTGGTTTCAAAAACGGACATTTCTGTTATCGGCACCAGTACCGGATCTGTAACCCTAGCTGGTGGTGGCGGTATTTCTCCATACAGGTATAGTAAAGATGGAATCAACTTCCAAACAGCTCCAACTTTTAATTCTTTGCCGGCCGGTTTACATACTTTCACTATTCTCGATGCAGCTTTTAACACTGCATTATTAGAGGTCGCTATTGCTGAACCAGGTACCTTTACAGCAAGTGTTGGTTCCAAAACTGATGTTTCAATAAACGGTAAAAGTACAGGCGAAGTGGTTTTAGAGGCAAGTGGGGGAACGCCGCCTTACCGATACAGTAAGGATGGTGCAGCATTTCAAACTTCAGCTACTTTCAGCGCGCTCAAAGCCGGATCATATACATTTACAGTAAGAGATGCGGTTTCAGCAACAGCTGTAGTCGATGCTATTATAGGCGAACCAGCAGTGCTTGTCCTTGGTCTAACTTCACAAAAGAATTTAACAAGCTATAATTCAAATACCGGAGAAGTTGTTTTAACAGGAACGGGGGGTATTGAGCCGTACCAATATAGTAAGGATGGAACCAATTTTCAATCCTCAGCTACAATTACTAATCTTGCCGCAGGTGTGTATACTTTCACTATAAAAGATGCGGCTTCTGCCACAGCGACAATACCGGCAACTATTACAGAACCTGTTTTTCAAGTTACCAGCATTCAGGCGATGAACAATTTCACTCCCAATGGGGATGGTGTGAATGATAAATGGGAAATTGAAAACGTCACTTCCTTTCCCGAGCATACAGTAACCATTTTTGATCGTGGCGGGAGGGTTTTATTAAAGGAAAAGAATTACAAGAATGATTGGGAAGGAACTGTAAACGGCTCGGCCCTTAAAGAAGGAACCTATTTTTATTCGCTCACTTTTGATATGCCCGAAATAGGAATGAAAAAAGGATTTATCACCATAATAAGGTAGAGATACTTTAACGTCCCACAAAAAAGAAAATGAAAAGGATTGCGTTACTCATCATGACAATAAGTTTTGCTTTAACGGTCAAGGCACAACTCACCCCGCTGAAGAGCCAGTACTTTAAGAACCCTTATTTAGTTAACCCTGCAATGGCAGGGAAGGAGGCGAAAACAAGGGTTTATCTTAATTATAGCAGTCAGTGGAATAAAATTGAAGGCTCTCCGATTGTAATGTCCTTGTCTGCAAGTACAAGAGTTTCAGAGAAAGCGGCGATTGGGGTTAATATTATTTCAGATAAGGCTGGCCTACTTCAAAAAACACAAGCTATGGGTTCTTTTGCTTATAAAGTTCCTTTCGGCGATGATCAGAGTGTGAGATTTGGCCTTTCTTTAGCGTGGTCGCGGGAACAATTGGATCTTGGAATTGCGACTAATAACGGCTCGGCAGATTTGGCATTATCAAAATATAACGATCAGGCTAAAAGTAATCTTGATGGTAACTTCGGGGTGGTTTATGTTAATAAGGCTCTTGAAGCACAGTTTAGCTACCTTAATCTAAATCAAAAACGTACAAAAGAATTTTCAACTGTGGATTATTCGATTTTTTACAGCGCGATATCTTACGAATTTATGCACGAAAGCAGTTTTACAATTAAACCCTTAATAGCTTATAGAGGAGTAAAAGGGTATAAAAATCAGTGGGATGCTACAGCTGAATGGAGCTATAATAAAATGATAAGTGTTTACACAATGTATCACAGCAATCAAAGTTTTTCGGCAGGTGCAGGATATGATTATCAGAATAAACTCAGTTTAGCAGTAATATACAATTCGGAGCCATCGCAGTTGAGAGGTTTTACAGGAGGAGTGATGGATTTAATGGTAGGATTTAACTTCTAAAGAGTTCAAGACCTAAATTCATCCTATTTATAAAGAAAATCTTAAAGTTTTTAAAAGGCAACCGACCACGGTTTTTCCATGATTTTTTATAAGATCAGTGAAAGAAGTAGTGTCAAAAGGTTTACGAGATAAGTATCAGCCTTACATTCTCTGGCCGCAAATTCTAGGCCTGGTCTTGTTGAAGTAAGTAAAACCGGCCGTTGCAAGTTTGATCGTCCGATTTAGCTCTTTACAAACTTGGCATCCGATCCTTCCCTCACAGTATTCATCGACAATAACCAGGTCAAAATCGGTAGTGGATTTGTTCAGTACTTCCTCAGCTGGTGGAGTGATCACTTCGAAACCAGAATGAATTTCATAATCTCTTTGCAGTCAAAGTCATCCTGAATCAATACTACTCTTTACTCATAATTCATCTTTAGGAAACATTGCTGTATTCTAAGAAGAAAAAGTCAAGGAGATGTTAATTATTTCTCTCTTATCGAATTCTCAAGCAATACAAATTAATTTATTAAATAAATGTTTTCTTGCAGAGATAAAAAGCTTAACAGAAATATTTAGGCTCCTAATATGATAAAAGTGTATCCATTTTCATCATATTTACGTTTAGAGTACTGAGAGTTTTAGAGTTGAAAAAACATAAATATGCAGTTAAGGTGGGGGCCTTAATTGCAACCAGCAATTTCAGAAATCTGTATTTCTATTTTTCTTTGTTGTTTTTGTTGTTTACAGAATCATCTTTTTCTGCGAGTTATAACATTAACGATCAAACAAAAATTTATATTCAGGAAATCAACGCTGATTCTGTCGTGTTGAAGATGGATAACCATTTTTCAATACCTGTAAGTGTCAAGCTGGAGCTGGATTTGTTAAATCTTGAAGGCGAAGAATCCGGAGCAGGAAAGTCAACTATTATTCCCGCCAACAATACTGGATATGTATTAGCAAAGTTTCGAAAGATTGATACAGCTATTAACTATAAATGTTCTTATAAATGGAAGATAGTTCTTGGGGATGTTACCAAAATGCCAGACAAGAATTATGCTTATGGTTATCCCTTCACCAAAAGCCACCTGTTTAAGATTTCTCAAGGGCCAGGCGGCGAGTTTAGCCATAAAGATATGTTTGCCTACGATTTTACGATGCCTGTTGGAACTCCGGTAATTGCTTCGCGAGATGGAATTGTAGCTGTAATTAAAGCCAATTCCGGTGTGGGAGGGCCTAGTAGGAAGTTTATCGATGACGCTAATTATATCTCTGTTTATCATAGCGATGGCACGATTGCTAATTACCTTCATTTAAACAAGAACGGCGTAGTTGTTAAAGCGGGTCAGTCTGTTAAGAAAGGGGAGCTGATTGGATATTCTGGAAATAGCGGCTTTTCAAGCGGACCGCACCTGCATTTTGAAGTGGTACAGCCAGCTCTTGACTTTGAAAAAAGCAAATGGCTGAGCTTTATCTGGGATATAAAAACTAACAACGGACTGTTTAGCTTTTTATATAAGAAAAGCACTTCTTCTCTATAAAAACTAAAGCCTTCTCTACTGCTTCCCTGCTTCAGCCTTCTTTTTAAAGTACCCTCTAAAAAGAAAATTGCTTTGTAAGGCCTTCATGTTTTCATTCAAATTATACGTGCTCATTTCCAGATTAGTCAATATCTTTTTTATCTGCTCTGCCGATGGCTGATCATTCAGCAATACTCCGGCCGGGTTATCACTGTCATTCAGCTTCGCGGAAGCGGTATTTAAATTATTGGCAAGCGTAGAAGCTGATCTTGATGCTTTTTGAAATTCACCAACTGAGGCTTGTAACTTTGCAAAAACTGCTGTATCGGTAAGCATTTTATTAGCAAGGCCGCCTCGAGTGTTCAGGGTGCTGGTAAAACGGTTTAATTCGTTTACCATCCGATCAGCGGATTGAGTTGTGGCTTTTAAGTTCGATACAACTGTTCTCAGATCCTGAGCCATCCGATCATCCGAAAGGAGGGAGCCGGCAGTTCCTTTTCCCGCTACGAGGTTTGCGGATATAGTTTTAAAGTCAGAAGTGATGGCAAGCAGGTTCTTATTGTTTTCTTGAAAGGTCGTCATGATCTGATCGGTTGATAAACTTGTATTTACTCTTAACTGATCGCCATCTTCGATAAAGGGAGCCTTGGGCGTCCCGCCATCGATAACAACTAATTTATTACCGATAAAGCCTTCCGATCCAATACTCGCAGTTGCGTCTTTATGAATGTATTGATGAGCTGCTTCTTCGATATTCATCGTCACTTTTACCTTTGACGTTCCGAAAAACTCAATCTTTTTTATTGTTCCGACTTTTACGCCTGAGAACCAAACATTACCTCCGGTTTTTAATCCTTGAATATCATCAAATACTACCGTGATTTGCATTTTTTTAACAAAAGCCTTTTTTTGGGTTCCGAGTGTAAATATTCCAATCACAAAAATCAGTAACCCTATAAAAATGAATATTCCGACCGTTGCTTTGCGACGGTTATCTGTTACCTGCATATCTTATTGAATAAAATTATAATCGTAAAATGGTTTGATCCGTTCATCGTCGCTGTTAAATACTTCCTCAAAACTCCCATGACGCTCAAATTTGCCATCGAGAAGTATGGCCACGCGGTTACCAACTTCTTTAGCACAAGTCAGATCGTGGGTGATCACAATTGAACTGGTGTGAAATCTTTCCTGCACTTCGTTAATTAAACTATTAATATCTAAACATGTGATAGGATCCAGCCCTGCGGTAGGTTCGTCGTAAAGCATAATTTCGGGTTGCAGAATTAGCGTTCGGGCAATGCCAATTCTTTTACGTTGTCCGCCCGAAAGTTCGGATGGCATTTGGTTCAGCGTTTGCGATAGCCCAACTGCGTCAAGTATCTCATCAACAGCTTTGTTTTTTTCTGCTTTAGTTAAATTTCTTCTGTTGCGAACTAAGGGAAACTCCAGGTTGTCTTTAACCGTCATACTGTCATATAGCGCACTGTTCTGAAAAGAGAAACCAACCTTTAATCGCAATGCCAAAAGCTCTTTATAGGTTATTTGATCTACGTTTTGTCCAAGCACTAACACTTGTCCGCTATCTGGCCTTAACAATCCAACAATAATTTTTATTAATACCGATTTACCGGTACCGGATTTACCAAGCACAACCAAATTCTCACCTTTGTACAATTCAAGATCCACTTGTCTGAGTATATCAAGGTTCCCAAAAGATTTATTAAGTCCTTTGATCTCAATTACCCGCTCTTTATTTTTATCTGTTGGCGTTTTCTGCTCCATATATTAAACCGGTCTGAATAAGGCGAAAAACTGTACAGAAATTACTTCTTCTAAAAAGATAAGGAACATGGCTATTACCACCGCTGAATTTGCTGCCTTGCCAACCCCCTCGGTTCCTTTAGATGAATTATATCCCTGGTAACACCCAACCATGCCGATCGTAAATCCGAAAATGATGGCTTTAATGGTAGATGCCGTGATATCCAGAAAGGTGATTGATTCTAGTGAAGACTGAAAGAACGCTTTAGCACTTGTGCCTTCACTAAAGGTTACATTCAACAAGGCACCAAACATCCCTACAAGTGCAGTGTAAAATGTGAGAATAGGAATAGTGATTGTTGCTGCCAAAACTCGTGTGCTTACCAGGAATTTATAAGGGTTTGTTGCCGATACTTCCATCGCATCAATTTGTTCGGTAACGCGCATTGAACCCAATTCGGCACCAATACTCGATCCCACTTTCCCAGCCGCGATTAACCCGGTAAGGAGCGGAGCGAGAGTTCTTAATAAGGCAATGGCTACAAGAGAGGGGAGCCAGGATGTAGCTCCAAATTCTGCCAGCGATGGCCGGGATTGTTTTGTAAACACCATCCCGGTTATTAAGCCCGTAGTAGATATCAGCAACAGCGATCGGTAACCAATATTATAACACTGATTAATCAGTTCTTTGAATTCGTAAGGCGGCATAAATCCCTCCTTAAAAAAACGCATTACAAACTGACCAACATCAAATAAAGTCAAAAACATCCTGTTTAATTTACCGGGACTTTTAACTGATCTATCATCCATCGCTCTATCAACCAACCAAAAGCTTAAAAGTTGGAGGGAATTAAAAGGATGATTTTCAGGTGTCAGTCGTAGCCTTTCAGATTTTTGCTAACTGATGTTGAAAACTATTTTCAAATGACGGTATGTTAGGGGCAATACCAGAAGCGATAACTATTTTTGCATAACCCCAATAATCTCGAAAATGGATACATCGAATTTTACGAACAGTAGAGCAGTTCCATCAGCAATTTCTGCAGCTATTAAATCTAAATGCCCAAGATGCAGACGAGGTGAGATGTTTTCTACCAGTTTATACGGTTTTAAACTGCAAAAGATGAACGACAATTGCCCACATTGCAATTTGAAGTTCGAACGTGAGCCCGGATATTTTTATGTGGCCATGTTTATCAGCTATGCTATGAATGTTATTGAAATGCTAACCGCTGCTATGCTAACCTACGGTATTACAGGGAATCTGGAAGATCCGATTTTGTACATTTGTGTTATTTTTCCGGTTGTAATTTTGCTGTCGCCGATTAATTACCGGTATTCAAGAGTGATATTGCTGTATTGGTTAACGCCGGGTTTGCATTATAATCCTAGTTCGGGCGACGATCATTGAATGTCATTCTTTCAACGTTAATACTTATCCCGCTGAATATCATTTACAAGCTATCTTCACAAATGGGATTAAAAATTTGGACTTAGCAGATAGAAATTGTTTCCGGGTAATCTTATCAATATCAAACGTTTTTTGTAATAATCCGTTCTCCGTCAGCTTGAATTCAACACTAAGGGTATCCTCTTTACCTTCCTGTATATAGGTCCATAAAGCCTTTATCACGTCGGCATTTTTTTGTCCTTTAAGGGTTCCCTTTCGTGAATCCTTCTCTTTGGGCACGCTATTCATTACTCCATTTACCTCATCGGCAGCAATTCTTAGATTTATTGTTGTAGTATCTTGATTTGTAGTTCCTTCTAATCGTTGGAAGCATAACTCTGTAGCTTTGATTTCTACAAGGTTTATTGTGGTATCCTGATCTTGAACTTTACCGGAATCGTTATTACAAGAAGATATCAAAATAGCTAAAAGGAATAGCGTCAGTAGTTTCATAGGGGAATTTATGAAAAAATCTATAAAATCAAAAAATGTTTCAGCTCAGGGCAGGGTAAATACTGAAGGAAGATATTCAAAAGTAACACTGAGGGCCTTCTTTTCTTCGCGGACTCAAGGCAAAGCCGATAGAAATTTCATGGGAGCCGTAATTGTAGTTTCTTAGTTTTGACAGCGAGTAATCAAATGAATAGCCAAATCTGAGGTTTTGATTTACATATAAATCTGTTATTAAGCCAAGGCCATTTTTTTTCTGTAACCCTTCATCCAAGTGTGGTTTATTATAAATTGTAACTGCGGTTCTGTAAAATGCACCAATCCAGATTCTATCGTATAATAAAGCGAAAGCATTAACATCCAAGCTGGTGAATGTTTGTGAATCGTCTTTTAATAAAAGCGTTGGTTTAAATTTAACGTTGTAACTCACCGGAAACAGTGCTCCGGCAGAAAAGTAATAGTGTCTGTTTATTTTTGGTAATAACACACTAGTTGAACGATTCCGAGCCTGAAATGCGCTTGCCAATAGATTATCAGCAGAAAATCCTGCAAATACTTTTGGTGTAGAATAAAATACTCCCACTCGCGCATCAGGGAAAGTTTCCGTGGGTTTTCCTATCGGGACAAACTGATCCTGGTCGTTAGCGGTAAGCTTGTCGCCATCAATTCCCTGTTGTACAACTCCAAAGGCTAGGCCAAAGGAAAGCCTCGTAAACTCATCTTTATTTATTTGCAGGCGAT
>DASWMZ010000103.1:0-15002 GCA_036399495.1 Pedobacter sp. | reverse complement strand
TCTCCTTCTTCTGCCTCCCTCACTCCTCTTTTCAGCTTCCGAGCTGCCTTGCGCTGCTCTCCTTCCTATCACCCCGTTTTGTTTGGGACTGCAAAGGTGAAGGTTTTTTTGCAATCTCGCAAATGTTTTTTCAAAATTTTTGAAGGCATTTACTTGCGTGTGTTATCAGTGCTTTATTTTTAAGCACATATCTAACTTCCATTTCTTCAATCTTTTCCGCTTCCTTGCGATGCGGGACAACAAAGATAAACCATTTGAGCACTCGCTGCAAGTGCTTTTTTTTTATTTTTTCTCATCCTATATACTCAGCCTACTCCTAACGGTCACGGCATATAATGTAGTTATACGTCGTCAACTGCCCTGATTAAAAGAAGCGACCTTTCATCCTAGCCCCGATAGGAACGGATACCCCGAATGAAGCAAGGCCCCCCACTGAGCAAGGGCATGAGGAGTAGCAGTGAATAGCGGGACCAAGCCTGACATTAAAATGGCAAAGCTGCGCTTCTAAAAAGCATTGGAAGAATACTCCTTATCTATATGTATCGTTTATTGTTAAAGTATGTTAAAGGGGCTATATGGGTGCTCCTATTTAGATACTTTAGCCAAACCATTAAAATATTGAAAATAATTAGATTTAACCTATCTTTGCGCGATGTTTAAAAACAAGCAAATTTTTACGTATTGTTTTATTCTGCTTTTTACAGTATTTGCTGGCTGTAAGAGCAAATTTGAAAAGCTGCAGCAAAGCAATAACACTTCAAAAAAATATCAGGAAGCCTTACGTTTATATAACAAAGGCGATTATAATAAGGCTTTGGTTTTATTTGATGGCTTATTAACGGCTTATAGGGGTCGAGCTGAAGCAGAAGATTTGACCTATTACCACGCATATACAAATTACAAGCTAAAAGATTATACCACTGCAAGATACCAGTTTAAAGTATTTGCGGACACTTATCCTAACAGTCCGAAAGCGGAAGAAAGCCGATTTATTTCTGCATATTGTTACTATCTAGAGTCTCCGAAATTTACACTTGATCAGGACAATACATTGCGAGCGATTGACGCTATGCAGTTATTTATTAACCTTTATCCGAAAAGCGAGCGTGTTGCTGAGGCGAGCAAGCTAATCGCCAATTTGCGGGATAAGTTAGAAATGAAATCGTTTGCTAATGCCAAGCTATTTTATGATATTGGTGATTATAAGTCGGCCGTTATTGCTTTTAAGAATTCTTTAAGAGATTTCCCTGATACTAAATATGCCGAGGAAATGGAGTATTTAGCGGTTAAAGCACAGCAGCGGTACGCACAAAACAGTCTTGAGGTAAAACAAGAAGATCGTTTTAATGAAGTTATAGTTTTGGCTAATGAATTTGAAGAGGATTTTCCAACAAGCAGTAAACTAAAAGAAATACAAGAAATCAGGACTAAGTCTGAGCAGAATATAGTGGATGTTAAAAAGCTTTTAGCAACCATGATGCCTCAAGATAAAGCCAAACAAGCAGATACATTACAAAAGAATTAATATGAATACTCAAAAACCGACAATACCAACAAGTACTATTACCAGGGATGTAAGACAGTTGGATACCAAGACTGATAATATCTATGAATCGTTGGTTATCATCGCGAAACGTGCTAATCAAATTTCAAATAATTTAAAGGAAGAGCTAAACGGCAAACTTTCTGAATTTGCTTCTTCAAATGATAATCTTGAAGAGATTTTTGAAAACCGTGAACAAATTGAAATCTCAAAACACTATGAGCGTTTACCAAAACCAACGCTTATCGCTGTTGACGAGTTTTTGAATGATAAAATCTACTATAGAAATCCGGCTAAAGAGCAAGGATAGTTCTTTTCAATCTTTTCGTAAATGCCTTTTAAGTTTTATCGAGAAATTTAAAAGGCATTTTTATGTAAGTTTGAGCATACTAAAATGCTTAAAGGAAAAAATATATTACTTGGTGTATGCGGCAGTATTGCAAGCTATAAATCAGCTTCTTTAACTAGATTGCTTGCTAAAGCAGGTGCAAACGTAAAAGTGATTATGACTACCGAAGCGAAAAGCTTTATCACTCCACTAACACTTTCAACTCTCTCTAAAAATCCGGTTTTTTCTGATTATTTTAATGAAGTTACAGGCGAATGGAACAATCATGTTGATTTCGGTTCCTGGGCTGATTATTTTATAATTGCGCCAGCCACAGCCAATTCATTAGCCAAGATGGCGAATGGCTTATGCGATAATTTGCTTCTAGCCACATATCTTTCAGCAAAATGTCCGGTATTCTTTGCTCCTGCTATGGATCTGGACATGTGGAAGCATCCGAGTACCAAACATAATATCCTTAAGCTTATTAGCTATGGAAACATTCTGATTGAACCGGGATATGGAGAATTAGCAAGTGGTTTAATTGGAGAAGGAAGAATGGCCGAACCCGAAGAGATTTTGAGTGCAATCAATATTAAACTTAGTGAAAGCTTGCCATTAAGTGGCAAAAAAGCCTTAGTTACTGCAGGCCCAACCTACGAACCTATTGATCCGGTACGCTTTATTGGAAATCACTCTTCAGGAAAAATGGGTTTTGCTATCGCGGAAGGACTTATAAAGCTAGGCGCGGATGTGACATTAGTTTGTGGCCCAAGCGGAGAAACAGTTAAGAATTCAAATATTAATCGTATCAACGTAGAATCATCCGCAGATATGGCTGGAGCGGTAAATGATTATTTCCACGAAAGTGATCTAATTATAATGGCTGCTGCAGTTGCGGATTATCGTCCATTGGATATTTCAAAAGAGAAACTCAAGAAAACAAATGTAAATTTCAATCTTGAATTGACTAAGACGACCGACATACTTACTGAACTAGGCAAGATCAAAAGAGCTAACCAAATATTAGTGGGCTTTGCTCTCGAAACGGAAAACGAGGAAGAGAATGCTAAAAATAAACTACGAAAAAAAAATCTGGACTTTATTGTTTTAAACTCTTTGCAGGATAAAGGAGCGGGATTTAAGTCGGATACGAATAAAGTAACGATAATAGATAAGTTGTTCCAAATTGAACGTTATCCTTTGAAAGCAAAACAAGATGTTGCCGCAGATATCTGCAAAAAAATAATTGATTTATTGTAATGAAGCAAATATTCCCCTTTCTGTTACTCTTACTCATATATTCTAATATACAGGCGCAAGAACTAAATGCCAGAGTCCAGGTGCTTTCGCCACAAATCCAAAACACAAATAAAAGGGTTTTGGATGTTTTGGAAACTTCTATAAGAGAGTTCTTAAATTCCAGAAAATGGACATCGGATAATTTTCAAGCTCAGGAACGAATAGACTGCAACTTTATCATAAATATCACCGAATGGGATGGCGGATCGAATTTCAAAGCTGAAGCACAGGTACAATCTACCAGGCCGGTTTATGGGACGACATTTAACAGCACTATTTTTAATTATAGCGATAAAGAATTCGGTTTTACTTATACCGAAGGGCAGGCACTAGATTATTCAGACCAAAATTATATTAACAACCTTAGCTCTCTTTTGGCCTTTTATGCCAATATAATTATTGGGCTTGACAATGATAGCTTCACTAAATTTGGAGGCAATCCTTCATTTACAAAGGCTCAAAATATTATAACCAACACTCAAAATGCGCCTTTTGCAGGCTGGAAAGCTTTTGAAAGTTTGAGAAACAGATATTGGCTGGCAGAGAATTTAACTAACAAAGCATACAATCCTATCCGAGAAGTTCTTTATAATTATCACCGATTAGGTCTGGATATTATGTACGATAACCAATCGAAAGGTCGTAAACAAGTTTTGAATGTCTTGCCACAGCTCCAAAAGATCGACAAGCAAAAACAGGGATCTGTACTTAACCAGGCTTTTTTTACTGCTAAAGCAGATGAGCTGGTTAATTTGTTAAGTCTTGCCGATCCAAGAGAAAAAATGAATGCTTATAATATTCTTAGTGCCCTTGATCCTGCAAATGCCACAAAATACGAAGTGCTAAAAAACAACCGCCCTTAACCAGGCTTTTATGCTTACGCGATTAGTTATTCGTAATTATGCCTTAATTGAGAATTTGGATATTGAATTCTCTAAAGGATTAAATATTCTGACAGGTGAAACCGGAGCCGGAAAATCTATTATTCTTGGGGCTCTATCACTTATTTTGGGAAACAGAGCAGAAAGCAGATACTTCTTCAACCAGCAAAAAAAATGTATAATAGAAGGATATTTCAAAATTAGCGACTATACATTACGCAGCTTTTTTGAAGAGAATGAATTGGATTATGAAGAAGAATCGGTTTTAAGAAGAGAGATATCCAGTGAAGGTAAATCCAGGGCATTTATTAATGACACACCTGTTAATCTAAACATTATTAAGCAACTTGGCGAATTGCTTATCGATATACATTCTCAGCATGCCACCTTTGAAATTAATGATGAGAATTTTCAACGTCTGGTAGTTGATACCCTTGCAGCTAATGAATCATTATTAAAGGAATATCAAAAGTATTTTAAAACTTACAAGCAGAATCAAAACAGGCTGAAAGACTTAAAATCAAACAGTCAAAAGGCCAAATCAGAACTTGATTATCTTCATTTTCAATTTAGGGAACTTGAGCAGGTAAACTTAAATGCAAACGAGCAGGAAGTACTTGAACAGGAGCTTCAGGGTCTCACTCACGCAGAAGACATAAAGAAAAACCTCCTCTCCTCTTCGTATCTACTCAGCGAAAGCGAACAATCTGTAATAAGTCAGGTTAAAGAATCACTCTCCCATTTACAACAAACCGGTAAGTATCTTACCGATGGCAGTGTTTTAGCCGAAAGGCTTCAAAGCTGCCTAATAGAAATTAAGGATATCACGTATGAAATCGAAACCCTTGAGCAGCGCACCATTATAAACGAAGCACGTTCCGGGGAGATAAGCGCACGGCTAAGTATCATCTACACCCTCCAAAAAAAGCATAATGTAAATACTGTTAACGAATTGATTGAGATACAAAGCTCAATTTCGGATCGCATTCAGGCAATATCGCTTTCTGATGAGGAGATCGAAAAGTTAGAATCTGAAACACTCAGACTCCGAAACGAATTACTCGTTATTTCGGAAACGCTCTCGGCGAGCCGTGATGAAATAATACCTTCTATTGAGAAAAATCTTAAGGAAACACTTTTTGAAGTAGGCATGCCTAATGCTTTATTAAAAATCAAAAATATTTTATTAGCGGAAGATTCTCTTAATGCTTATGGTAGGAATACTATTGAATTCTTCTTCGCTGCAAATAAAGGCCAGGAGCCTGCGCCAATGAACAAAGTTGCATCGGGTGGTGAGCTTTCAAGGTTGATGCTTGCCATAAAATCGCTGATCTCTAGACACATCGCGTTACCAACTATTATCTTCGATGAAATTGATACGGGGATTTCCGGGGAAGTTGCCTTGAAAGTAGGTTCTATTATGGAAACCCTGTCACATAGCATGCAAGTGATCGCTATTACGCATTTACCGCAGATTGCGAGCAAAGGAAAAGCTCATTATTGGGTATATAAAGACGATCGCAATGATATTACTCATACCAATATTCGATTACTGGAAACGGAGGAAAGAATAATGGAAATTGGGAAGATGCTTAGCGGTGAAAATCCCGGTGACGCGGCACTTCAGCACGCCCGGGAATTACTAGATCTTGCTCACTAGAATTCCAGACGATTGTTGTCACAATTTATTTTTCGAAACGATTAAATCATTATTTTAGCCCACCAAATTATTACTATGGCTTATAACTTACTGAAGGGTAAACGCGGAATAATAACCGGTGCCTTAAATGAACATTCCATTGCCTGGAAGGTTGCCGAAAAAGCACATGAAGAAGGCGCAACATTCGTGTTGACTAATGCTCCGGTTGCAATGCGAATGGGTGAAATAAATGCCCTTGCAGAAAAAACAGGTTCAAAAGTTATTCCGGCAGATGCTACCAGCGTTGAAGATCTTACTAATCTATTTACCCAGTCGCAGGAGATTCTTGGCGGTAAGATAGATTTCGTTCTTCACTCTATCGGGATGAGTGTAAATATGCGTAAGAACATTTCTTATACAGAATCAAATCACGATTACTTCCTAAAAGGAATTGATATATCAGCATTATCATTTCATAAAATGCTTAGCGTAGCAAAAAAACTTGACGCAATTAGCGAGTGGGGAAGTGTAGTAGCACTTACTTATATGGCTGCTCAGCGTACCTATCCATTTTATACGGATATGGCTGATATTAAAGCAATGCTCGAATCAATAGCACGGAGCTTTGGATACCACTACGGGCTTGATAAAAAAGTTCGTATTAATACTGTTTCTCAGTCGCCAACAAAAACCACTGCAGGTACCGGCATAAAAGGCTTTGGTGACTTTTTTGACTATGCTAATGCTATTGCACCGCTGGGAAATGCAGATGCTGAATCGTGTGCGGATTATTGTATTACACTGTTCTCCGACCTTACAAGAATGGTTACAATGCAGAATCTTTTCCATGACGGAGGCTACTCATCAACGGGGGTAAGCCACGACGTAATGACAAAACTAGGCGTTGAATAATATTGATTTCTATTAAGATAAGCCGGAATCCGGCTTATCTTAATAATTTGATTCTATCAGTACTATCTTAATCGTCATCCCTCCGGGTGGTGTAACCAAACCGGTACCATTGAAGCGTTGAACCTCTAAAACTATCTGTCCCGGGCGGGTAACAAAGCTAAAAGCATCTCCATTGTATACCTGTGGCAATTGTTCGTAAGTTTGAGCTCCAAAAGAAACATACGTCAGTACTCCGCCTCTTTCGTTGATATAATCATCTAGCTCCGGAACGTTAATAGCAGCTGTATAGCTCGTCCCTCCATTTAATGGTATCCAATTACCAGGAGCAAGATTTAATATCACTGTTTTGTTTGGCACGATGTATTCCTTTTTACAGGAATTCAGGCATAAAATAATAGTCATTATGAGCAGGAAAATTCTTTTCATATCTAAAGGTGTTTTATAACAAGATAAGAAATGTGCTAAAAAGGTTGCAAGTCTCACTCAATATAACAAAAAAGCAGGACCCATTGGATCCTGCTCAAACTTTTAAAAAGATTAATTTTTAGAATGCATACACTACAGCTAAAGAAATCTGAGATGCAGATTTAGTTAGTGAGCCATTTTCTTTAAAAAATTGATTAACGCTTCCATTATCAATTCTAAATTCTGGTATGAAAGTCAAACCTCCTGATTTTAGATTTCCCGAAACAGTTAAGGAAGTGATCGATTCGTCAGCGTCTGGACCTAAGTTCCCTACGTATGAGTCATCTTCGTCAAATAAGAGAAAAGAAGTGTTCTTTTTTGCTTTGAAATATTCTCCACGCAGTCCTAAAGAAAATCCGCTTGTAACAGCTACTGAAGGGTACAATGCAACGCCTGTATATCCAGTATCGTCATCTTGCGTAGAGAAATCTGCGGCGTTCAAGCCTAATTTAAACTTATCAGTAATCTGGTAAGCAGTTGTTAGGTCGAGGATAGTACCAGACTGTTTACCGGTTAATAAATTTAAATATGCGCTCCAGCCTTCAACAGGTGTAACGGAGATTTGGGCGCCCAAGGTATTAACTCCATATCTTGAATCTGCGCGATATTGATTCCAGTAGGTATTGAAGGCTCCTACCATCAAGCCAACTTTACCTAAAGCAAGATTGGCTTTAACTCCAGCGTTTTGGAATGGGCCATTGGTAAATAAATATGAAGTAGAATAATTAAAGTTTCCTACTGGCGAAATAACTTCGTATCCCACGAAAGTTCCCATATACCCTGCCGTCATTGAAAATTTATCGGTGAAAGCATAAGTAGCATACAAGTTTTGAATGTGGAACGAGTTTCCATCGGTTCCGTCTCCATTAGGAATAGACTGATATTGACCTCTTGGACCAAAAGAGACTTCACCCACAAATGAAGCTTTCCCTGTTGTCTTCTTTAAAGCAACATCAATCATACCTAGAGAAACTGAGTTTTGATCTGTTGCGAAACTCGTTCCGATGTTCGGAACTTTAGAGAAATCATACTTGTAATACGTATCAACGGAACCAGAGATTGTTAGTGGCGTAGACGTTGAATCCTGAGCATTTGCATATGATACACCGGCCAATGCGATTAATGATAGTAGTTTTCTAAACATGTTGCTTTTTTAAGTTGTTAATAAGGCTTGTTAATTCGACTGTTATTGTTGCTTTTTTATATAAGGTTTGAAAATTCTTAGTTATCGATTACGTCTTTTTCAAAGACTTTAATATCGCGCTCTACTGTTCTTCCATTGTTATTCACCAGTAAAGTTCCTTGCACATATTTTTCATTATGCTGACTAGCGTCCAATCCTTCTTCTTCCTCTTCTGACGATACTCTAATTGGTTGTATCAGGTTAATCAATTTAAAGATCACAAATGACACGATAAAGCTATAAGCCACTACAATTCCTAAACCTTTCAGCTGGGTGAAGAAGAATTCAGGGTTACCGTAAAATAAACCATCGGCACCTGCTCCGTTAACGGTCTTAGTTGCGAAAATACCAGTCAAGATCATACCAACAATACCGCCTAATCCGTGGCATGGGAACACGTCCAAAGTATCATCAAGTGACGATTTTTGTTTGTAATGAACTGCAATGTTAGAAATGATTGCTGCTATGAATCCGATGAAAATACTTTGAGGAATTGCTACAAATCCAGCGGCAGGAGTTATTGCTACCAAACCTACAACTGCACCTATACAGAAACCTAAAACGGATGGTTTTTTTCCTCTAATAACATCGAAGAACATCCATGATAAACCTGCGGCACCAGCTGCGGTGTTAGTAGTTGCAAATGCAGAAACGGCCAAGGCATTAGCTCCTAACGCTGATCCAGCATTAAAACCAAACCAACCGAACCATAATAAACCAGTTCCTATTAAAACGTAAGGAATGTTTGCCGGTGGAATTTCTCTTTGTTCTAAATGAGACTGACGACGCTTTAAAACTAGTGCACCAGCTAAAGCAGCACAACCAGCTGAGATATGAACTACTGTACCGCCCGCGAAATCAAGAACTCCCATTTTAAACAGGAAACCCTCAGGATGCCAGCTCCAGTGTGCAAGTGGCGCATATACAAATAAGCTAAATAATACGATGAAAAGTATATATGATGTAAACCTGATCCTTTCTGCAACTGCTCCGACTACTAATCCAGGAGTAATGATGGCAAACATCAACTGGAACAAAGCAAATAATGTTAATGGAATTGTCGGCGCTAAACTCCAGGGAGCTCCAGAATTAACATCCTTGAAAAACAAGAAAGTTGTTGGATCTCCGATAAAGCCCTGAATAGATGTCCCAAAGGCAAGGCTGAAACCTACCGTGACCCATAAAACGCTCACTACACCCGCAGCTACTACGCTTTTAATCATAGTCGAGATCACGTTTTTGCGATGAACCATCCCACCATAAAAAAATGCAAGACCAGGGGTCATTAGAAATACTAGAGCTGTTGCCACTAAGATCCATGCAATGTCGGCGCCATTGTAAAGTTTACCACCATCGTCGAAGTTTGGTAACACCGGAACAAAGATTGCGGCTAGAGATACTGCCGCCAATACCAAGAATGGGGCGACTTGTTTAACTGATAATTTACTCATTTTGTTTAGTTATTTAGTGTTGTTGAATAATATCTGCAATAAAGTTAGTGATATTTTTAAATATTCATAGTAAATGGCAAATTTTTATTCAAAATTATTCCTTTTTGTAATACTTTTTGGAAAAAAATGCATTTGGCGACAAATAAGACTGATTTAAATTATAAAAAAACCTATTTAGATGAAAAAAAATCAATAAAACAAAAAAAGAGGGCCAACTTTCGTTAAACCCTCCCAACACTAAACCAAAATCGTTTAAATATTATAGCTCTTCATCATGTTGACTCATATCTAAACCTAATTCTTCGTCTTCAGCAGAAACACGAAGTGGGCTTATAGCATTTGTGACAACTAATAAAATATACGAACCGATGAAAGCAAATGCTGACACGACAACCAAAGCAACTAAATGCACTATAAATAATTTTGTCTCGCCGAAATAAAGACCATTGCCAGTAGTATTGGCGGCATTAACACCTTGGTTAGCAAAAACACCTGTCATTAGCATACCTACCATACCACCCACACCATGACAAGGAAACACATCAAGCGTATCATCAATATTTGTACGGCTTCTCCAAAGCACTACCAGGTTACTAACCACAGCAGCTACTACACCTATTATAATAGAATGAGACACACTAACAAAACCAGCAGCCGGAGTAATAGCTACCAATCCAACAACGGCTCCGATACAAGCACCCATTGCTGAAGGTTTCTTTCCGCGAGCCATATCAAAGAATATCCAGGCCATTGCAGCTGCAGCTGATGCTGTAGTTGTAGTCGCTAAAGCAGTTGCGGCTAAAGTTCCGGCACCTACTGCAGATCCAGCGTTAAATCCAAACCAACCAAACCAAAGGAGACCAGTTCCGAGAATCACATAACTTACACGAGCAGGAGTGTGTTCAGAAGTAGTACGTTTCTTTAAGAAAATAGCCGAAGCCAATGCAGCCCATCCTGCCGACATATGCACAACTGTTCCACCTGCAAAATCAAGAACTCCTTTTTGAAACAGGATTCCATCTGGATGCCATGTTGCATGAGCTAAAGGAGAATAGATAAAGATCATGAATAAACAAAGGAAAATAAGGTAGGAGTTAAAGCGGATACGCTCGGCAAATGCTCCTGTTATTAAAGCGGGTGTAATAACCGCGAACTTTAATTGGAACATTGCAAATAAAACCAAAGGAATTGTCGGCGCCAAAGACCATACTGCATTCCCAACCATCCCTTTCATCATAAAAAAAGTGGCCGGATTACCAATTACTCCACCAATGTCATCGCCAAAGGCAAGACTGAAACCAAAGATCACCCACAAAACTGTGATGAGCCCCATACATACTAAACTTTGAAGCATGGTTGAAATCACATTTTTCTTCCTAACCATACCTCCATAGAAGTAAGCCAATCCAGGAGTCATTAATAATACTAAGGCCGTAGCCACAAGAAGCCAAGCTGTGTCGCCGGTATCAATTTTGTTTTCTGCAATGTTCACTACCTCAACAGAGGGATAGAGCAAGGCAAGCACTACGGCTACAACCAACAGTAGAAAGGGTAAGACTTTTTTCATTTCAATTGTTTAAAGTGTTTAAGATTTATTTAATTAATTATTGACAATAAAGCGATACTAACGCGACATACACCCAAAGTGTATAAAAAAAGATACTAACGTTGAATTATATTAACATTATTTACATAAATCATAAACAATAATATAATTTTTATAATAATAAAGCAAGAAAAGGCAAATTATTTATTTGAAAAAGTAATATCTAGCAAAATAATCAGCTATTGTCTTTAAAATACACTAATAAATTTAGAAAAAGACATTCCATTATAAATATTCGACTAAAAACATCGTTAATAATGAATTTTTAAAACAATAATCGACAATATCCCAACTAAAGAACAATAATCCGACAACAAATCGGGAAATACCAGATTCAATAAACTGATTTTAGAATTCTAAATGAAATTAGGGCGTTTGAAATTATTTGACTAGATACGGAATGTAGGCACTGCCTTGAAGGATACCGCGTTTTTCTAGTTCTTTGTCGATAAATGTTTGAATCTGCGATTTTTTTACGCCCCAGTTAGGTGCAATTAATAAATCGAAATCGGCGATGCCAAACAAGCGTTGTAATATTATATCAGGCCGAAGCAACGGGATGAATTCGGCTAAAAAACCTGTGTATTCTTCGAGACTGAATACTTTAAAAGGTTCACGTTTGTATTGAACACCCATTATCGAGCCTTCTACAATATGAAGATGATGGAGCTTAACAAACTTAATCTGCGGGAAGCGATTAATTTCATCAGCGTAAAGAAGCATCATTTCCTTAGTTTCCCAAGGGAATCCAAAAATTGTATGAACGCACACCTCAAGCGAAGAATATTGAACTAAATTGAGCGCTGCTTCTAATTCCTCATGGGAGCAACCTCTATTAATCCTGGAAAGCGTATCATTATAGATTGACTCCATGCCCATCTCTAAATCAACATCTAATCCCTTTTCAAGGTAACTTTCTAACAAGGTCACCTTCTCTGCATCAATGCAATCGGGTCGCGTACCTACAGATAAGCCAACAATATCACCGGGAGCAATACTTTCGGCAACTTTAATTGCCTCGTCGTACATTGCTCTTAAGTAATGTGCGGGTGCGTAGGTATTTGTGTTGGGTTGAAAATAGATGATAAATTTATCGGCAGCATAACCCGTTCGGGCACGCTCAATACCACGGGCTATTTGTTCGCTAATGTTAGGTGTACTGCGCGACAGCTCCGGAGTGAAAGAATCTACATTACAATAAGAGCAGCCACCATAGCCTTTGCTGCCATCACGATTAGGACATGTGAAACCACCATCTACTATAATTTTGAACACGCGCTTTCCTTCATACTTTTGCTTCAAGTAAGCTCCGTAATGATTGTATGGCTTTTGTCCGTAATCTAAAGGGGTGCCCAATGTCTCTGATAAATTATTGTAAACCTACTACTTCGTAATTTATTGCGGCTTGATTAACTTTTGCAAAGATACATTTTCAAGCTTGAGAAGCGCAGTCTTATAAAGCAATGACGAATCAACATCCGTCAATGATTATAAACCAATTGATAATGGCTCTGTTAATGTTGTATGATAGAATGGCGAATTGGCTGCTCCGGTTTTCATTACAAGCATTGGAAAGGAACTTTTTACCCTGAAGGACTCGCCCAAACCAAATGGTTCAACCATTATTGCCAATACTTCAGTACGCTCGAGCTGAATGTAACTTTTTACCGTTTCCCTCGATTGTCGTTTCTGGAAAACTGGCGTCTTAAAAGTCCTGAGAATTTCCGATTTGCGGTTAAGGCACCCAGGTCAATAACCCACTATAAAAAGTTTAATGGCACTGCAGATTTAATTAGCGACTTTTATAACGTTGTGAGAGATGGCTTACAAGACAAATTAGGATGTGTGTTATTTCAGCTTCCGCCAAACTTTCATTATTCAGAAGAACATCTTGAAAGAATTATAAATAGTCTCGATAATTCATTTCTGAATGTTGTAGAGTTTAGACATCCGACTTGGTGGATAGAGGAAGTATATCAAAAACTTGCGATCAAAAACATCACCTTCTGTGGAATGAGTCACCCGACGTTACCAAAAGATCTTATCAGTAATACACCTTTATTATATTATCGCATGCATGGTGAGGGCCAATTATATGCATCGAATTATGAAAATGAGCAATTACAGCTGTTAGTTGATCGAATAAAATCCGGAGAAAGCGTAAAAGAAGCTTACATTTTTTTTAATAACGATATTCATACTTATGCCATTTACAATGCTTTGGATATGCTAAAAATGATTTGACTTAACATTTGTTTCAGTGTGCCAAAATTCCAGCAAACCTCCATTAGACCCATAAACAGGGTCTGTTTGTGGAATCGCAACGTTTTTAATATTTTCGATCGCCTCGTTCCACTCTTCTTGCTTTCCGTACCTCATATCGTAATGTTTCCCTTCCGGATAGGCCCCAACACACAGGAAATCTGTGCTTGCATTCATAGATCTATGCGCAACTCCTGCCGGAATAATAATTAAATCGCCACGAGTTAGTTGTAAAGTTACACCTGAGGGGCCACCCAAATGAACATCGGCTGTGCCGCTGAAAACTGCCAAAGCTTCGTGCGTTAAACTATGATAATGATCATAATCGCATATCCCATCTTTCCAGCCGTTAGTCCAATTATTCGATTCGAAAAGGTTTAATATTGATTCGGGTTCATCGCCTGGAAGTAAATGGACGGCTCCTTTATAAACAAGAAGAGGATAGATTTGATTATTGGGAAAAAGCCCATCATCCTCTAAAACATGTTTGGAGACGTGGCCATGAATTGCTTCTGCTATATTATTCATAAGTGTAGATGAAAGATTATAACAGAAAAAGTTGGATGCGGATTTAAATATTGTAAATCAGACCTAAACCATCTTGTTTCTTTTAATAAGATACGAATGCAAAACAGGATAGAATCCTGCGTGGATGTCTGCATTAACCAAATCGATCTTATATTGAAGACATCTTTGTTGTAGTTCTTCCAAAAAACCAGTTACATTCTTGGTGTAAGTTTCCTGAATTTGAGAAGGATGCACTTTTAACTCCTCCTGCGTTTCCATATCTATAAAATGATATGGACGATTTTCGAAGTCAAAATTAATTTCCTTTTTGTGATCGAGAACATTGAAAATAACTACTTCGTGCTTATTATATTTAAGATGCTGGAGCGCCGCGAAAATTTCATTTAGACTGCTCTCACTTGCACCACTTTCAAACATATCAGTAAATATGATGATCAATGAACGTTTATGCACCAGTTCCGCAACTTCATGCAAGACAGTTGCAACTGATGTTTTTGCATGCTGTGAATTGGCCATCATTAGCTTTTCCAATTCTGAAAACAAAAATTTCTGATGCACGGCCGTCGACTTTGCCTGGGTAGATAGTTCCAACTTGTCCGAAAAGCAGCTCAGCCCAAAAGCATCTCGCTGTTTTTTGAAAAGATACATTAACGAAGCTGCCGAACAGACCGAAAAAAGAAGCTTGTTAAATTGCTTTTCAGGAAAGTACATAGAAGAAGAAATATCTAACACTAACTGACAACGCAAATTGGTTTCTTCCTCGAATCTCTTTACAAAAAGTTTATCGGTTCTTCCGTAGAGTTTCCAGTCGATGTTTTTAACTGATTCGCCGCTATTGTATTGGCGATGTTCGGCAAATTCAACAGAAAAACCATGAAATGGACTTTTATGTAAACCAGTTA
>DASWMZ010000102.1:0-21042 GCA_036399495.1 Pedobacter sp. | reverse complement strand
CCAGTAATAATTGCAGTCGGTTAAGTTCAGCCTTAAAGGTTGATATGCTTTCATTCAGAGAATCGCGGATACGCATATAGGCAAAAAGATTCATCACGGTAACTTCCATACGGTCGGCACACACAGGGGCACCGGCAAACGCCAGAACTGCGTTGATTCCTACCGTGCGAAGGAAAGTACTTTTGCCCGCCATGTTTGAACCGGTTATAATGTCAATCTTATTCGTATCCCGTAAAGAATAATTATTACTGACACGTTGGGTCAGCGGAATAAGTGGGTGTGCGAGATTCGTTGCTGTATAGGTATAGGCTTTCCCTGATGAGATTTCCGGAAAGCACCATTCAGGAAAATTAGCGTTCAGGCTGCTTAGGCTGATCAACGACTCAAAGGATGCAAGTACATCGAAAGCCTTCGGGACCAACTCCCTGTTCTCCTTTTTCCAGTCTTCTATCGCAATTAACTGGCGGATATCCCAAGCCATTATTCCGTTCAGCAACCCGCCAATAAACATGTTACGACGATATTCTAAGCGCTCAACAAGTACGGATAATATCTTCAGTTCTGCAGAAAACTTTTTGTGCTTACTGCTCTTTAACTTTTCAAACAAAGCAAGGCTATAAGGCGATTTCCAGTCGTTCTCCTCAATTTTCGAGAAAGCATCAGAATAAGAGGCTAATGTTTTTCCAACCCGACTTAGCATGGCATCAGTTCGGTCGACTGTCAATTTCTTGCTGAAAACAAGAATAGCATTTATCAAAAGTATTAAGCCCAACGGGATACTTAAAACAGGCACATACCAGGCTCCTAATGCTAAAATAAAAAACACAAAAGGTACAAACCGGATATAGCTTCTTAACAGTTTTCCTGCAACATTATCTTCCTGCCGGAAATAGGCAAAAAGATCATTCATTTCTGATACATGCGAGGTGTTTGCGAATAGCAGTAATGCTTTAACTTGCTGAACCCAATCCAAATCCGCAGATAACTCTTTAACAGATTGTTGCCTTTGAAGGATATCTCTTTCTGACGCAGCTTTGCTAAACCATTCAAAAAGTTTTCGCTTACCCATTGGGCTCGCGCAGCGATTCGCGAGATTATACAAGGAAGCTTTACCAAAAATATCAAGATCCGAACTGTAGTTATGATTATCGTCTACATAATCCGATCCATCATAATAGATATTTTGCTGGTGGCTGATACTGGCAAGCTCATTTTCGTTAACTGTTTTAAGTGCGGAGAAAAATGATTTTTTCTGATCGTATCGCCCCTGCTGCTTAACCAGATAAGCAAAACCAATCACAACGAATAGAAAAGCAAATTCCGTTAACCAGACCAGTTCGTAAGCAAGGGTTTTATAGATCGTAAATCCTCCGATCAGGATAAAAAACAGGCGGGCGAATGACAAAATGTTTACAAGCTTTTCATATCGCTTAATTTGCAAATCGGATGCAGAAACTTGATCCTGATAGTAATCGATAATAGGCTTGCTCATGAGTTTAAGATTAATGCTTTGATTTTATGTTACAATCCAGCTGCAATGAGAAGCTGGAATGACTTAGTCTTTTATGCCTTTTACATGCAGCATAATTTCTGTAGTGTGTGGAATACCCAAGGTACTATCCGGTTTAATCGAAAGGAATCGGTGAAGATAAACATCAATCACAGCCTGACGTATTGTTCTTTGCGGGGCTTCGAACTCTGGTTCGATGACAGCAAAACGGCCGACTGCCACTTTACCCGCAGTATCTACCAAAGCTGTAAAACTATAAGCGAAGTCTTTGTAAGCTTTATGAATAACGACATTATATTCCGGATACAAATATTCATCCGAAGTACTGTAATTAATATCGCCTTTTTGGCGCTTTCGCTTGGTAACCGTAACTTCTTTTATCTTACTCTTAAGCTCAACAGGTTCGGTTGCAGATAAGATACTATCGGGTGTTTTAGCGTTTAGGTTGGCGCGTTCTATTAAGCGCTTAACGTAGAGTGTATCTTTTCTTTTTGGCCTCTTTAAAAGCGCTGCATCTGTCTTTAATTTATTTTTAATGTAATCTTGGGAGTAGAACCGCATATAAACGGTAGACAATTCTCTGTTAACTTTCTGAGATTGAACTCTAAGAAGTTGCAAAACCAAACTGTCTTTGCTTACATGAATTAACCTTAACCACTCACGGGCAAAATTCATCTTTCCGGCAGAGTCATTATAAATAGGATAATAGATGTAATGCTTTTCGAACGGACTATAAATCTTAACCGAATCTCCCGGTAAAAAATACAAGTTCCACTCTGGTTTTTGTTGGAAACCTTGATTGCTGAAGCTTAATCCTGTATCAAATTCTCTGCGAACTTCTATGAAGTTAATTCCTTCAACCGCTTTGAAATACGGAGGCTCAAGCGTAGGCTTCGATTTCTTTGAAGATTCATTGCAGGCGCAAATGAAAAGTATCACAGATACCATTAAGCCCACTGCAAATCTTTCTAGTTTGAACATTGCTACTAATTAAAGCATTCTTAATTTAATTTTCGGATCTATTGATATAGTAAATTTTACTAACCATTTATTGCAGGCACCCGTAGAAACCGTCGGCAGAGATTTGTTTATTAAGTAATTAAATAATAATTTGTCCTTGATAGTTAATTATTTGATAGTTAACGTGTTGATGAGTAACCTTTATATCATTAAAAAGCATACGCTTAATGCAAAACCTTGAAGATTCTCTAAAAATTAAAGATGAAGGAATCCTTTTGACCGGAAGCAATGTTAAGGGAAAAACATTTGCGCATGAAGACGAGAATATGTATTCGTCTCAATTCCTTTACACAAATATTGAGATTATTCTGGAGGAGGTAAAACACAAAGGCATCTATGCCTGTGAAGCCGCGATTAGTGCCGCCTTTACGGACCGATTGCTAAACAACATTGATTTTAAGAATATTCTTTTAAATGAGAATGATACGGGGGTAGTTACTTTAAACGACCACAAATTCTTATCACACTGCCTCGCCACTTCAGAAGAGGTTTATAAAATCATCACATCCGATAAAGTATTAGAAATTTGCGATAAATATTTCACTAAAAAGTACCGGCTGGTAAATCATCGAGTATATCAAACAAACAAAAAACAACATTTGCCCTGGCATTCAGACAACAACAAACACTCCGGAACCGAATATGACGGCAAACATTCAATGCCCGGGCTGCTATTTATGTTTTACTTGACTGATGTATCTCAAAATGCTTTCCAGTTTATTGAAGGTTCTCATAAGGTATCTAAAAACTATTCCGATCAAAGATTTTTAAGCACAAAATATGTAGAGGATAATTATAGTAAAGATGTCCGAACCTTTAAAATGAGCAAGGGTAGCTTTATATTGTGTGACACTCATGGGTTGCATCGCGCCGAACCTTTTAACGATGAGCGCTATTCCAGGACCACCTTGTTGTTCCAGGTTGATGAGGTTGGAGATGATTTTGAACCACACGGGGAGGAAAACTTACTTAAGGCGGCATACCTGAAAAACCTTAGCCCTCGGCTAATGCAATATTTAGGATTTGGGTATGACAAATCTTATCCGGCTTTTCCGAGCAGTTCAATTAGAACCTTGCCCTTTTCTACGCTAATTAACATACAAAAGCAGGTAATAAACGGTCTGTTTACCGTAGGGTTAAAAAGTACAATTACCCGCATACTTCCCGGTGAGCGTTTAATTTACGCTAGGCGCCTATTCTGGAATTTAAAATCCCAGATTTCGAAAAAACCAGCTAAGAAACACTAAGACCGAGGGTTTTACTTAACGAACGTTAATTTACATCTCGTAATCAAATACTCCAAATCGCATACTTCCTCACGATTAACAATTGTTTCAAGAGCAAGCCCCTAAACCTTTTAATAATACAATCGGGAATTGTAATTTAGCCATATGCTTAATGAAAACCTGGACCCTAACGCAGAGCGTCTTTCTTCTTCAGAACGGGAAATAGAAAAAGTGCTTCGCCCTCAGGTTTTTGAAGACTTTACCGGTCAGCATAAAATTTTGGAGAACCTGAGAATCTTTGTTCAGGCGGCCAAACTTCGTGGAGAAGCATTAGACCATGTGCTTTTGCATGGCCCTCCTGGATTAGGAAAAACCACTCTTTCGAATATCATTGCCAATGAAATGGGCGTCGGTATTAAGATCACTTCCGGCCCTGTCTTGGATAAACCCGGTGATTTAGCGGGACTGTTAACCAACCTTGATACGGGTGATATTTTATTTATTGATGAGATACATCGTTTAAGTCCGCTCGTAGAAGAATACCTCTATTCTGCAATGGAGGATTTCAAAATCGATATTATGATCGAAACCGGACCAAATGCACGGTCGGTTCAAATCTCGTTGAATCCCTTTACTTTAATTGGCGCCACCACCCGTTCAGGATTATTGACGGCTCCTTTAAGAGCGCGTTTTGGCATTAACTCGCGCCTGCAATACTACGATGCCAAGCTGTTAACAACGATTGTGCTTCGCTCCTCCTCTATTCTAAATACCGCTATCAGCGATGAGGGTGCTTATGAAATTGCAAGAAGAAGTCGAGGTACACCGCGGATTGCGAATGCTTTATTACGACGTACCAGAGATTTTGCTCAGATAAAAGGGAATGGAAGCATTGATACTGAAATAGCTAACTATGCTTTGAATGCACTTAACGTGGATGAACATGGCTTAGATGAAATGGATAACCGCATCCTCGTCGCAATCATCGATAAATTTAAGGGTGGTCCTGTTGGGCTTAAAACGATTGCCACTGCCGTGGGAGAAGATGAAGGTACGATTGAGGAGGTTTATGAGCCGTTTTTGATCCAGGAGGGGTTTTTAATGAGAACTTCGAGGGGGCGTGAGGTTACGGATTTGGCTTATAAGCATTTGGGGAGGTTGAGGCCTGGTGGAGCGCATACGTTGTTTTAAAATTATTAATCGATACAATGCGGCATTTCAATGGCTGGAATCTATCTCATTAGACACTCAAAAGGTTGTCTATAATCAGCTAGCTATGTTGATATACGATGATACTTCAACAATTAACAGACAACATAATGGCGGCAATAATTTTCTTATCACACATTCACGAAGAGACAACCCTTGCTCAGATAATCCAAAGATCGATCGAAGACGAATTTAGCGGCTTTGTAAAAGTTTTTGTTTCTTCGGATGGCAAAACTATTCCCGCAGGAGCAAACTTTTTAAAGAGAATTGAGGAAGGTTTGACCAATTGCGTTGGAGCAATTTATTTGATTAGTCCCATTTCTTTAAATAGGAACTGGATAAATTTTGAATTAGGAGCCGTGTGGATTAGAAATACAATAAGTATCAAAAGCGGGGGACCAGAAATCCCCGTAATCCCAATTTGCCATAGTGGAATAACTCCAAGTATACTTCCGATGCCGTTGATAAATTTAAATGTGATTCAAGCAGGCAACTCTTCACAATTGGAGTTAGCTTTTAAGAGCATTCAGTCCGCCGTTGGAGGAAGTGGTGCTTTGAAAACAAAGTTCGACACATTAGCATATAGTGAAGTTGCCCGGGAGGAATATCTTGCTGCAAAGGGAGGTGGTTTAATAATAGGATCGAAAGTGTCTTTTACTGCAGTAGATGGCAAGACATATACCGGTACAGTTACACAAATACAGGGTGAGCAATACAAGGTAAAATATGATAATGTAGATTTTGATGCCTGGCTGACCGCACCGCAATTTCGTGTGGTACAAACAAAAATTACTGCTGGTGCTAAAATGGCTAATAGGACTCCCCCAGCGCAGGCAAATGCACAAAAACAAACAAACAGAATAGCTCCGGTTTCCGGTTCAACAAAGGGGAAGTTGTATTTCCGGACGATGAGTTGGATGAACCAATACGGAACCAGTCTCGACCTCTCCTGGATCTTTTTAGGTGATAATGGTATGATCGTAAGAGACCCGAAACATGGTGTCAACCCAATTAACTACCAGGCAGAATTAGCTGACAACTCGAATAACGTCGGGAAATATAGTATCGCTGATAAAGCATTAAAGGTAACTTGGGAGAACGGGAAAACAACCTCCTGGAGTCTTGAAAGTGCAAACGGAGAATTGACGGCAATAGATGCGGGAATTGTCAGCCGTCCGGCTGCACTTCCCAACAACTACAGAATAAGCGGACAATATGCAGCAGGGGCTTTTTTACCAAATGTATCCTCAGTTCAAACGCTGGTATTTAACACCAACGGAACTTTCACACAAAGCAAATCTGGCGCCGTACACAATAATGATATATCTGCGATATCTACAAGCGATGGCAAGGGAACATATAACATAACAGGTAATACTTTACGATTAAACTTCGAAAATGGCGAAAAACTGGTAGCCGTTATTCGAGTTTGGGATATGGGCAATGGTAAGAAACATCTTGTAATTAATAGGAGTTCGTTTCCCCAGGAGAGGTAGCCAGACAACCACTAAAATAAAAATCACTTAATTGGAAGAGGCCACTAATGCTTATTTAACTTCAGTTAAGTCACTTTGTCCAAAGGTGACAAGTCTTGAATTAGAATACCTAATGGCCGGTTTGACCGTTTCCGAATTCAAACACAAACATTTTTATATCCATGCAAATTCCGTTCAGAAAGAACTCGGATTTATCTTTTCGGGCTTACTCAGAGCATTTTACGTTGACCATAACGGCAATGAAATTTCAGTAAACTTTATCCGCGAAAACCGGTACGCTATCCATTATTCGGCTTTCATCGCCCAAGCTCCAAGTAAATATTACTTTCAATGCATCGAGCCATCAATTATTGTCAATCTTTCCTTCAAACACATTCAACAAGGGTACGATAAGTTTCCAATTTTGGAGCGATATGGCAGGTTGGTTGCGGAGCAGGTTTTAAAAATTCAACAAAAAAGAATTGAGGGATTTCTGTTTGACAATTCTGAAACCAGATACCTCGATTTTATCAAAGAAAATCCTGATTTGTTTCAAAGGGTGTCCATATCCTACCTGTCATCATACCTCGGCATTGAGAGACAATCTCTAACACGAATTAGAAAAAAATTAGCTCACAATTCATTTTGACACATTTGTGTCACCGACTACTACTAAAACCCCTGCACATTTGCATTGTAAACAAAATGATGTAAAATGAAAGTAGTCATGTTTGGCGCAACCGGTTTCTCGGGGAGGGGCATTCTTAAAGAAGCCTTAGCAAAAAATCACCAGGTAACCATCTTAGTCAGAAAGAAATCGGCGATCTCAATCAAAGATGAAAACCTCACCATCATTGAAGGTGACGTAATGGACAGAACGATAGTCACTGAAGTATTGAAAGGCAATGATGCTGTGATTCAGTGTCTTGGTGTTAATGGAAAAGGAAACGGCAAACCGACTACCTTCATTTCCGATGCAACAAAAGTGATAATAGAAGAAATGGAAAAGCAAGAAGTAAACCGGCTGTTAGCTATGAGTAATGTAGGTGCCGGAAACAGCATTGCATTTCAGCCCGGGTTCTTTACTAAAATCATCCTTCCGGTTTTCATGAAATGGCTGAAAGTAATTATTGATGACAAGAACCGGATGGAGCCTATTATCATGAACAGCAAATTGGATTGGACGATTATTCGTTGCCCAAATATCGTGGACAAACCTTCAAAAGGAGGGTGTCATGCAACATTGGATGGAAAGGGTCTAAAAATGTCAGTAACATTGGGCGACACGGCAGCATTTATCGTTCGCCAATTAAACGATAATACTTTTTCTAAACAGGCACCATCAATTAGCAACTAATATGGAATTGAAGGATAAAAAAGTATTTATAACGGGTGGTACACGAGGAATTGGTTTTGAGCTTGCTAAGCTATTTTCACAAGAGGGCTCCAAAGTAGCTATCGGTGGACGAAACCAACAAAAACTAAACGAAATTTCCGAAGCATATCCACATATCGGCACCATATTTTTTGATGCACTTTCAAAGGAAAGTTACGCTGAAGTTGTGAATCAATTGCAACACGCTTTAGGAGGACTTGACATACTAGTCAACAATGCAGCAATTCTCTATTCGGGTAATTTTACAGAATCAACTTTTAATACCGAAACTATTGAAAAAGAAGTTTTCACGAATGTTACCGCACCTATAATGCTTATTAAAGTGCTGTTGCCCCTATTAACACAGCATCACGAAACTGCCATTGTTAATATTACCTCTGGTGTTGCCTATATGCCTATGCCATCTCTGCCGGTATATAGTGCAACCAAAGCTGCATTACAATCTTTTACCATTTCATTGCGCTATAATTTAACTCAAACTAAAATCAAGGTGGTTGAAGCGCTCCCGCCTTTGGTAGCTACTGAAATGACAGAAAATTTGCCCGGCAAGGCGAAAGCGATGACTAAAATGACTGCGCAAAAATGTGCTTCATCGATTATTAAAGGAATAAAAAGTGACCGGCAAACTATAGATATAGGTTCATCAAAATCATTATACATCGGCAGGAGATTGTTTCCTTCAATTGTTCAAAATCAACTGAATAAGATGTAGTGTAAAAGTTATGGCTTCCATCGTTGACCATAAACTTATGTAAAACCTAAAAGAAAAAATGAGAAATAAATTATTTTTAATGCTTTGCATAGCAGCAGTTGCATTACTCGCCTTTACACAGGCGCCAACAACATCGAATTTCATGGTATTCTCATTACAAGCACAAACAATCAAACGAATGGAAAAAAAATATATCAACACCGAAATTGGACAAATTGCTGTCCATCACAAACTAAGTCAGTTAAGAGCCACGCCAGTTATTTTCCTCCACGGTGTATATCTTGACCACCATTTATGGGATAATCAAATTTCGGAAATTAATGACAGACCAGTGATTGCTATTGACATGCCATTTCATGGTGAAAGTAAACACAACATTAAATCAAACTGGAATTTGAATGACTGTGCTGAGATGCTTTTAGAAATATTAGACAGTTTAAAATTGGATAAGGTAATAGCCGTAGGACATTCGTGGGGAAGCATGACGATTTTGAGAGCCGCTGATAAGACTCCGAATCGATTTGCAGCATTAGGTTTATGTAATATGCCCTTCAAGGAAGCATCTACATCAGAAAAGCGAACCATTTACCTTCAACATTCTGCGCTCATATTCAGAAGATTCTATATGAAACAAGCAGGAAAAGCATTGATGGGCAAGGAAAGTTTAGTCCATAACCCTCTGTTGCTTCAAAAACTGATAACCTCTATGAGCAGGCTTACTAACAAAGAAATTAAATACACAAACAAAGCAGTAAGAATTGATGCGGAAGATACATCTCCATTAATTATGAACTTAAGCCTACCGGTTGTCGCCCTTATTGGTGAAGAAGACTATGTTGGCAGTCCGCCAATAAAAGATATTATTACGGTTAAAGGTGGACATGTAAGCCCATTAGAAGCACCTAACGAGGTGATTAATTTGATTAACAGATTGACTAGATTAGTTGACTGAAAAGGAAAACCGGCCCTTTAAACCTCCCCCCTCGAAGCCTCATACAATTCATACCAATCCTGCCGATCAAGCTCAATATCAAAAGCCGCGGCTATATTCCTGATTCGATTTTCATCAGTCGTTCCGATCAAAGGAATGGCACCAAGCTTAACAAGCCAGGCCACAGCTAAAGACTCAATATCAGCATTGTATTTCGGACTAATTTCCTCCAGTTTCTTGCGAACCTTAACAGCTAAGGCATCAGTACCATTAGCAATCCTTCCTTCTGACAGCGGCGCAGAAACCAAGGGGTGCATGTAACGTTGCTTGATATAATCCATTTGGCCATTTTCCAAGGCCGAAGTGTTTAACAAATTAAGCTCGATGTGATTGGTAACGATTGGCTTTTTCAAATAAGATGCAAGTAACTGATGCTGGAAAACCGAGAAGTTTGATACTCCAATATTTTTGATCTTACCCGATTCCTTTAATTGATCAAGCGTAAAAGCGGTTTCTTCAAGATCAGAGATCGGATCAAGCTGATTAAGTAAAAAGATATCGATATAATCAGTCTTTAATCTGCGAAGCGAATTGTCTACGCTTTTTAAAATATGCTCCCTGGAAGTATTATAGTGTTTAACTCTTATGGTAGAATCTGAGGAATGAGGGAGCAATAATCCACATTTTGTGAATAACACCACATCTTCCCTTTTGAAAGATCTTTTACTAAGTGCTTCGCCAAAAAGTTCTTCGCATTGATAAGACCCGTAGATATCCGCGTGGTCGAATGTGTTAATACCCAGCTCCAGGCAAAGGTTGATAATATTTTCCATCGTTACCGATGTGTCTTTCACTCCATCCCAACGGTAAAAACCATAGACTGCCGGTGATACTTTAGGTCCTGAATCGCTTAAATAAATCTTCTCCATAATATTGTTCATGCAATTATCGCATTAAATGCGACAGCATAAAAATTAATTAGAAATTTAAATTAGTTGTGAGATGAATTCCATTAGCCTGTTTAATAGTTGATATATTTACTTATTCAATCTCTTAAATGATTTTTGATTTCCGATTAAAAGTATTCCACACCGTTGCGGAGAAGTTAAGTTTCACAAAAGCTGCTTCGGAATTATTCATTTCGCAGCCTGCCGTAACCAAGCATATTCATGAGTTGGAGCAGCAGTTGGCTACAGCACTATTTAAAAGGAACGGGAACAATATTTCGCTCACTCCTGCCGGGGATATTTTGCATCGCTATTCACAAAAGATCTTTGATACTTATATGGCCCTCGAGGCTGAGCTGGCACAACTTGGTGATGTAAGCGGCGGTCGTTTAAGAATTGGTGCCAGCACAACTATTGCTCAAAATATTCTGCCAAGAATCCTCGCATTATTTAAAAAAACATATCCTGCGATTTCCTTCACCTTTGTTCAGGGTAACACTGATTCCATCACCTTACAACTTATTGCGGAAAAGCTGGACATCGCACTCGTTGAAGGCAATTCGCACTTCCCGCAAGTAGCCTACGAGCCTTTTTTGAAAGATGAAATTGTATTGGTTGCCCGGGCAAACAGTAAGCTGGCAAAACTGGCAGAAATTGAGCCATGTCAGTTAACTGATATTCCACTGGTATTACGAGAGCATGGTTCAGGAACATTGGAAGTAGTTTTCAAAGCGCTGACTCAGGCAAAAGTGAATACTAAAGATCTGATAGTGGAAACACATTTCCAGAGCAGCGGAAGCATCAAACAGTATTTGCTCCATGCAGAGGTCGCGGCATTCTTATCCATCCAATCGGTACTTAAAGAATTAAAATACAACGAATTAAGCATCATCGACATTAAGGATCTGGATATCTTCAGAACATTTCAATTTATCCAACTTCACGGCAACAATTCCAAGCTCGTTGAATTATTTAAACGGTTTTGCAAAGCTCATAACCAAAAGTAATACTGCATTACCTTTTGTGATTGGCGAGCGACTGTGATAAGCCACACCTTTGTTTCATAAACTTATCATTATGGAACGTATCACAACAGACATTTGTATTATCGGCGCTGGCCCGGTTGGCCTCTTTGCGGTATTCGAAGCTGGCCTGCTTAAAATGCGCTGTCACCTGATCGATGTTTTACCACAGGTTGGCGGACAGCTTTCAGAAATATATCCTCAAAAACCTATTTATGATATCCCCGGCTTTCCGGTTATAAATGCGCAAGACCTAGTGAATGGGTTGATGGATCAAATTGCACCCTTTAATCCAAGCTTTTCACTAGGCGAACGAGTTGACAAATTGGAACGGCTCGATGACGGATCGTTCATCGTTCAAACAAATGAAAACACGGAAGTACACAGTAAAGTGGTAGTAATTGCCGGTGGTCTCGGGTGTTTCGAACCAAGGAAACCTGCCATTGAAGGCTTAGAGCAGTTTGAAGGAAAGGGTGTTTCTTATATGGTGAGAAACCCGGAACTGTACCGCGACAAAAAAATCGTGCTATCTGGTGGCGGCGACTCTGCACTTGACTGGACCATTTTCCTTTCTGAGATAGCTTCTGAAGTTACTTTGGTGCATCGCGGCGATACCTTTAGAGGAGCGCCGGATTCTGCTGAAAAAGTTTTTGAATTGGCGAAAAACGGAAAGATCAATCTGATCCTTCAATCTCATATTACAGCTATTCACGGAAACGGGCATCTTAAAGAAATCACCTTACAGGGAAAAAATAATGAAACCCAAAATCTCGAAACAGATTATTTGATCCCACTATTTGGATTAACTCCTAAACTCGGACCAATTGCCGAATGGGGATTGAATATCGATAAATCGGCCATCGAAGTAGACACCACCGATTACTCAACAAATATTGATGGTATTTATGCGATTGGCGATATCAATACTTATCCTGGTAAGTTAAAATTGATTTTATGCGGATTTCATGAAGCAGCTTTGATGGCTCAAAGTGCTTTCAAACACGTATATCCGGATCAGAAATTAAGTTTTAAATACACAACCGTTTACGGCGTAAACACTTTTTAAAATGATAAACATAAAAGTTGAAGACCTAACAGGCGATGTTCAAAATATAGAAGTACCCGAGGGTATTAATCTCAACCTGATGGAGACGCTTAAGGCTTACGAGTACGACATGCGTGCCACATGCGGCGGCATGGCGCTTTGCTCTGATTGCCATTGCGAAGTTTTGGAGGGCTGGGAGAATTTACCGGAAGCGCAGGAGCAGGAATTAATCACCCTTGATTCACGACCTGACGCGACTTCTAAAAGCCGCTTAGCTTGCCAGATAAAGATAGCTGACGAAATAGACGGACTTTCGATTAAACTCATGGGTGAAGGTGACTAATTATGGATGACTCTTTAAACCTCAACCATCTGATGTCCGGTTAGTTGTGGTATCGTAAACTCAAGCCGCCCATTTACCGATGCTGCTGGAATTGTAATATTTTCAGGCACCAACTTAACTGCTTTTGCAGTACTGTTTATATTCAACGATACGGCAACATTTTGCAGGGGTATAACATCTTCAATTACATCAAAGTCGGTACCTCTCCTTTCGGGGATGTACTGCAATAAATGCAAAACTTTTCTATTCTGAGATTTTTGCTGATTCAGGAAAGCCAATAAGCTGCTAGGTGCCTTTGGTGTTGATACTAAAGGCTGAGGCAACACCATCTTAAGTGCATTCAGTATCAATTGCTTACACCACTTTGGTGCATTCTTGTTATACTGAGCAAAAATTGGGTGCATAAAATAAATCACTTTACCGTTTTGCGTAACTGCCGGATACCCGGATTTCCCGGTTGATGGGGTATGTTTATGCGAATTGAAATGTTCCCAGGTACGGTTAAAATAGGGAACGTTTGTTTGAAGCAGAGTCTTTGCGGCTGTAGGTTTTACTTCGAGCCCTTTCATGTACATAACCAGCTCGGTTTCGGGTAAACCTTCGCTCAAAGCTTCTTCTTTCAGATTTATAAAATCAGGACTAAAAGGAGCGTCTCCCACTAAGCTTACTCCCCACTCATTTAGCTCGAATTTGTTCTTAGCTGTATTCAAGCCGGACTTATAACTCGCAATGATTGATCCGCCTTTGGCGAGATAAGCTGAAAGCTTTTTCTTTAGAGCAGCGTCTACAGTAATCAAATCCGGCATAATCAAAACTTTGTAAGACGATATGTCGGATTTGGAATCCACCACATCAAACTGGTGCTTGCCTTCTTGCAATATTCTAATCGCACCCATCATTTGTTCAGGTGTTCTGGGCTGGCCTTCAGCAAACTCCTCCGCACTAAATACACCGATATCTGTGATCGCTGTTGCACCAACGCACCAAGGCTCCTTTTGCGCTACTTGCTTATATACCGAGCCTATTAAATCATACGTTGCTTCATCCAGTTTACCTGTTGGATGCAACTGATCGCCAACCGAACATTTAGCATTTAAAGCGAGCATGGTAAAACACTCAAACTCCAGTGCAGCTTTATTTTTCAGGGAATGGAAATCGCCCCAGGAAGTGTGAAACTTGCCGGTCATCCCCATTATCTCTTTACCTAAATTTCGGGCATACCGGGCTGTTAACGGGAAATGTAAATATCCCCATCCGCCTGAAGGTAAAGACTCCAATTCTAAATGCGTATAATCGGGTAAAACGGGTCTGATGTTTGGCCCTACGTGTCCGCCGTTGAAGAATATCGCGCAAGTTTTATCCAGCTTTCTGATGAACGAATACATATCGTCTTTAAACTCCTTTATAGCAGATTCGTAGAACTTAAATCGAACTGCTTCATTGGATGCATCAAGTCCCAGCTTTTGAATCGCTGCGATACTTTCTCTGTTTGCGTTAGCATAAACGTGATGTATGTCGAGAAACAACCCATCTACCGGAACTTTTTCGAACAGTTCGGTAAGATGTGCCTTAAGAAAGTCTCGGTATGGAGTAAGAATACACAGATGCTCGTAAAATCCGGCGTCAAACTTTCCAACATTCGACCCTAAAGGCCTGTCACTTTCATCGCGCATCAGCCATTCGGGATGCTGGTTGGCAGAAAATTCGTCCCATTGGATGGTAGTATAAACCGGTACCCTAATGTTCAATTTATGGCAAGCTTCAATCTGCTCTTTCAAAAGATTTCGATTAAGATGTGGATGTCGCCGCTCTGGAAATTTAGAAGTATCGTAGTAAATATACCCGTGGTGGCACCGACCGAAAGCTGTAACGGAATTAACGTGCGCTTTTTTGAGACGGGAAGCGAACTCTTGCGGATCGAATTGGGTAGCAATATCCTTAATTAACCCGCTGGTGTGATAGTCTAAGTGAATTTGTCGGGAGCCCAGAATGAGGTCGTTTTCGAAATTTGAAACCTCTAAAGGGGATGCTATGATGCGGTTTACAATACTATCGGCAAAAAGCAAACCGGCCCCGGCAAGGGTTGATTTTTTAAGAAAATCTCTTCTCCTCAACATACAAGAATTATTAAATGGTAAAGTTTATATCTGAAAGCTTGAAGCCTTTAGCTTATGCTAAAATATATATTCTTGCACAGAAAGGCGAGATATTAAATCAGGAAATTACACTGCTATTTTTCCGATGATTTTTTGAACTCTACAATACGTTGAATTAGATCGAAAGGAATTGGTTTATTCAAAGGAAACTGGACCGAACCCTTACCCTGTTTAAATTGAGACAACTCCTCCGCGAAGAATTCATGACCCTGAGGAGTAGCATAGAAGCCAATATGATTTTTAAAACCGGCAAAATACACAAGTGGCTTGCCTTTAAATTTATATGCCGGAATGCCATAACTTATACTTTCAACCGCCTCGGGAGCGGTTTGGAGAATGATATGCCGGATCTTATTTAATATCGCCTGTACTTGTGGTGGGAATGACTGGATATAATCGTCTACTCTTTCAAAAGCGGTTTTCATGAAGCTTGTTATATTTAGGTAGGGTAAAGCTATTTTATTTACAGGTATAATCAAATTTATTAGAGTGTGTTATAACTCTATCTTTTCGTGCTGTTTTATTTCGAAAATTACTCCTTCGTTATAATTTTTGTTGATCAACTGTAAATAGTATTTTCTTGTTCTATAATAGATTTATTAAATCTTAATTTCGTTTGGGTACGTATATTTATTATAACTCAAACCGATGCACGTTTTAAAACAAGAACAACTATTACCGATCAGTCTGGAACAAGCCTGGGATTTTTTTGCTACACCGAAAAACCTTAATGAGGTAACGCCTGCCGATCTTACATTTCAAATCACTTCGCCATTGCCCGAGCGTATGTACGAGGGATTGATGATTACTTATAAAATTAAACCGATGTTCAACATTCCGCTTAACTGGTGCACGGAAATAACTCACATAAAAGACATGGAGTATTTCGTTGATGAGCAACGATCAGGTCCATATAAAATCTGGCACCACGAACATCACTTTAAAGCGGTGGATGGCGGTGTGCTGATGACTGATTTACTTCATTATGAGATCGGGCTATCAGCCATAGGCTGGCTGGCAGGTGAATTGTTCGTTCACAAGAAAGTAAAGCAAATTTTTGATTACCGATATAAGACTCTTGAAAAATATTTTAAGCGGAGCGAAGTGCTAGTCTAATAATTAGAGCATACACCGAAATTTATTATTTATCTAAAAAACCTATGGACAGTATTAATAAAAATCAACCGGAAAAAAATCAGGAAGATTTAAAAACCAGCGATGCCATCAAAAAGATTAGGGAACTAATTAAAAGCGCTCAATCATGTTTTTTCAGCACAAATCCCCTATCTGCAACTTCAAGTGGCACAAGGCCAATGAGTGTACAAAAGGTAGACGACAATGGCAATCTTTGGTTTTTAAGCGCAAACGATAGTTACAAAAACCAAGAGATTTTGGCGAACCACGAAGTGAAATTACATTTTCAAGGATCTGCCCATTCCGATTTTTTATATCTGGAAGGCATTGCCAGCATTACTGAAGATAAGAACATCATACATGAATTATGGGAACCGATTTTGAAGGTTTGGTTTACCGAGGGTGAAAATGATCCAAGGATTTCGGCAATAAAAGTTTCGCCATCCTCGGGATATTATTGGGATAACAAACATGGAGACGCAATTGCAGGCATAAAAATGCTTATTGGAGCATCGCTCGGGAAAACGCTGGATGATTCTATTGAAGGAGAGATTAGGTTATAATTGATAAGAGCAGGGAACAAGTTGTAAAACTTTTCCTATTATTTTAATAAAAGCGGTTGGGCAGTTCAAACATAAGGGCTTCACATTGGGAAAGCCCTTATGTTATATGTTTAACTCATATCAACACCCATTCTCGACTAACTTTGAATCAATAAATTTCTTAGCTCTCGGCACATCACTTTCTTCAAGATGTTCAATTATGATGGGAATGTTCGGATACTTCCTGCTTAAGCGTTGTAAGTAAAGATCGTAATTTAAAGCGCCCAAGCCTGGTGCCGGCAATTCAATGGCTCCCACGCCTCTAAAAGCATGAGACTCGCTGGCATCGATATCAGCCATTTGCACCCCTTGTAATGATGCGGCACGCATTACGTCTTTTGCGTGCGATATCTTGATTCTATCGGATAAGGCGTTAAAAATCTGGTTCAGCGTTTTATCCATCTGGTCAATATTGTGGTCTTCAAAGTAGTTTGTTGGGTCCATTAACAACCCGAGATTGGGATCGTCGATATCGGCAAAAAGTCTAAGCGTTTCGTCTATAGAACCAATAACGTTGTTTACGTAGGTCTCAACCAAGAAAGTCACACCATAACCTCTCGAATAATCTACTAATTCCTCAATCACTTCACGGCATTCCTGGTAACCTTCTTCCGTTTTATTTTTCGGGTGATGAACCCAGTCACTTTCCGGGTCGTAAGTTCCCGATTCACTAATTACATAGGGAGAACCAAGTTCATTTGCATAACGGATGATTTGCTTTAAATGGTCAAGATTTTTTTTACGCTTTACAGGGTCAGGATTTACCAGATTTGTATAGCCTGAAACGCATGAAACCGGTAAATTATAATTTCGAAAAGTATCACGAATCTTCTTGCATTTTTCTGAGTTTATCTGGTCTGTAGAAAGATCCATATCTTTAAACGTCACATCTAATTGTACAGTGTTAAAATTCAGTGCTCTGATTTTTTGAGCGGTTTCCTCCAGAGAATAAGGGAAGTAACCGGTAAAAATTCCAACTTGAATCATAGTTTTTAAGGTTAATTGTCTGATAAGAGTTCACTAATACTTACTGCCCGGTGCTCTTTGTAAGAAAGATAACAGGCATCCACAAGAGCCATCGTCTTTAAGTTATCTTTTCCGCCAATTTCTGGTTCCTTGTCTTCTTCGATAGCACATAATAACTGCGCCATAGGCCCAACAAAAGCATCCGGAAACCATACTTCATCCCAACGAGGCTGAAACCATTTGCCGGGCTGAAGCGTGGAACTGTAACCTATTGTACTGGGCGTACGAGCCGGATACGATGGCCAGCCAATCGTTCCTTTCGCCAGGCCTTCTGTGCCTTCAACTCGCCAATTAATATAAATGTCGCTTTCTGCGCCTTCTCTGCTCGGCCCAGTCCAAACATCGTCCCAAGACGATGCCCGGAAACCATTAGCATACTCCAAAATATACAGCGCGATACCATCCTCGTGGTCAAAAGACTTGGCACATCGCGGGTCAACACTTACGCTGGCAAAAACCCGCTCCGGGTCACCGAATAAAAAACGGAAGGCGTCTAGGTGATGAATACTCATCGTCCTGATGGTAGCCCACCCAAGAGCTTTTTGCCAATCCATAAAGTGAGGAATCGCCCGCATATCGATTGAGGCGAAAACAGGTTTACCTAAAAGTCCCTGGTCCAATAACGATTTACAGGCCCTGATAGATTGGTCGTAACGCATATTTTGATTTACGCCCAATTTTATTCCAGCATCAGCGCATAGCTTAACTATTTCTTTTGCTTCCGCAAGATTTACGCCTAAAGGTTTTTGAGCCAAAATTCCCTTAATGTGTTTTTTCTTAACCGCTTGGCGGATGACATCAATTTGAACATTAGGTGGCACAGCAATATCAATAACACAAACTTCGGTGTCATTTAGCAATTCAGCATAAGAATCATATACCTTTTTGATAGAATGCCTGTCGGCCACTGCCTGGCTATTTGCCCGTTGCCGGGAGGAGATTGCAACCGGATTGAAGCCGGCCTGTCTGTATGCAACTAGCTGGCAATCGGCCATAATAAAGCCCGAACCAATGCACCCTATACCAATATCTTTATTTGCAGGAAGTTTGGGTAAATAATCGAGATGAATTTCCGGTTCTAAAGTGTTGCTCATCTAATTTAACCTTTAAGTTGATTTCATTCTTTTTGTTCAGGAAGTCGGTTTACTCTGATAATCTGTAAGAGCTGACTCTAAGATACTGATATCAGGGACTACTTTGTCTATCTGGTTAACAACTCAAAGCTTCATTAAAAAATATGGTTATGCTACAAGTATCTACTCAAAAAAATAAAGTTTTTTGACCGCAAAATTTCTGCAAGAGAAAAATCATGGTAAATTTATTAACGCATAGCTTCAAATGAAACCGCATATCCAAAAACTTCCACTCTCCGAGCATTCTTCTTTCATGGCTGATACATTCTTTACGCCATTTTTTGAGACACCCTGGCATTACCATTCGGAGTTTGAGTTAGTAATGATTTTAAAGGGCCGTGGAAAGCGCTTTGTTGGGAATCATATATCGGATTACGATGAGGGAAATATCACTTTTCTGGGTTCCAATTTACCTCACCTTTTCCGTAAGGAAAATCTTGATGAGACCGCTGGTTCACTGGTAATTCATTTTAAAGAAGACTTTTTAGGCACTGAATTTAAATTGATTCCTGAAATGCAGAAAATTAAACTGCTTCTTGAAAAGTCGAAAATGGGCTTACATGTGTATGGAAAAACCCGAGATAAAATCGCTGAGCAATTGGCGTGTATTTTACAGCTGAAAGGAATGGAACGGCTTATTGCGCTTCTTCATTTATTAACCGCTCTATCGGAATCTACAGAATTTGAATTATTATCGAGCCCGGATATAATAGGGCAAAACGTAAAAGATAACGACCGCTTAAACAAGGTTTTCGATTATGTGATGTCGCACTTTACAGAAAATATTCAGATTGAACAGGTGGCGGAACTTTCGAATATGAGCTATTCTGGTTTTTCGCGCTATTTTAAAAATCGCACAAAAAAAACCTTTTCCCACTTTGTAAACGAAATTCGAATAGGCCATGCCTGTAAACGTTTGATGGGAGATGATGTAAGTATTAGTACTGTTTGTTTCGAGAGTGGATTTAATAATCTGGCTCACTTTAACGAGCAGTTCAAAAGAATCATAAAACTTACTCCGTACCAATTTAAGCTTCAGAATAAGTTCTAATTCTTGCTAGAAATCCTGATATCGCTCCCTTAAAATATCTTTCATGTGTTTATTCAAAGCCCATTGGTCGGCAATAGGGGTTTGACTATGAGGAAGGTGAACCATGTAGGGATAAGGACCAAATTCGGGCGTAATTGTTACTACAGCATCCGGGGTTTCAGTCTTTTTGCGACTAAGAATTTTGTCCCACCATGCAATGTGTACATCTAAAGCTTCTTTCCACTCTGGTGCACGCGGGTCAGAAATTTGCGGCCCTTCAGGGTAACCCACGCGGGCATGAATATGCTCGGTTCTTTGGATAGCAATTTCCATGGCCTCTTGCTGGTCTTGAAGATAAGATTCGGCAACATTTACCCAATGCGAAGCATCTAACGTAATTTTCAGGTAAGGTATTTTCTGTAGATAATCCTTTGTAATGTGGGCCGCGAAGGTGAATTTATTACGATGTGTTTCGTGATAAACTTCCACTCCACAATCTTGGGTATGTTTTACTGCAGCATCAACTAACTGCTTATTTTGTTCGAACGTGAAAAAATCTTTACCGGTTTGTGAATCGATCTTGATAGCAGGAAAAGGTTTCACGAGTTCAAGCCATGCGCAATACCTGTCGTAGTGCTTTGCGTAGTCCGCATCGTAGGTACCATAATGCTGTGGAATTACCTCGAGTTGATATTTGTCGAGTTTTTCCCAAATTTCATTTAGTTCGTCCTTGGTTGTTTCATTGGCAATGCCATATTCTACACCATTGTATCCATCGTTTTTGATTTTAAGCAGGAGTTCGTCCCAACTTAAATTTTCGCTACCCCATCTTGGGCAAAAGAATTTTACATTCATGATAAACTTAGTGCTTCTATAATTGAATAGCTATGCCCACATAGGAGGTAAAGCTATCTTCGAGGTAAACCTAGGAAGATTTCCTCATAGCACATAATTTTCCTTAGGAAATGCACTTAAGCCTATGGTTCTACACCTGTTCAGCTGTTTCCTGAAGTACTTTTATCAGTATTTCAAGATTGATGGGTTTAGAAATATAGTCGTTCATCCCTGCTCTGATGCACTCTTCACGGTCTTCAGGCAGTGAATTGGCAGTCATGGCTACAATAA
>DASWMZ010000101.1:0-7729 GCA_036399495.1 Pedobacter sp. | reverse complement strand
ATTCTGATAATAAGACCTTTAGGGTTTCATCGTCTGCACCAAGCGCCTGCTTAATGCGCTGAATGTCGTTTTTATCAAGCTCGAATGATTGCATTGCCTGCTAAAGTACAAAAATGAGGCCTCTTCTCAAGCTTTTATGTAAGAGAGGTGTTAAGAAATAATTATCTGAACCAGCCTTTATGCCAGAAGAATATCAGCTGGGCTACCGCAATTACGGCCATTACAATGCAAGTATAAAGATACCCGTTTTCGGCGTACAATTCAGGCATGTTATTATGTAAAATTTTTCCTGTGGCGGGATCCTGATAGGCAAAATTCATCCCATAAACTCCGGCAATAAAGGTTAAGGGTATAAAAATGGATGAAATAATGGTGAGAACCTTCATTACTTGATTTGTTCTATTACTCACAAAGGACAAGTACATATCAATCAAACTGCTTGTTATCTCCTTATAACTTTCAACCAAATCAATAATCTGCATCGAGTGATCGTAAACATCTTTCAAATACAGCTTGGTATTCTCAGTAATTAGTGGCGATGTGCTGCGAAGCATGTCGTTTATTTTATCGCGTTCAGGCCAGGCGGCGCGGCGAACGGTTATAAAGGCACGTTTAATTTCTTGGGCCTCAATTGTAATTGATTTATCGGGACGCCTGTAAAGTCGTTCCTCCAGGGTGTCCAGTTCCTCCCCAAAGCGGTTAATGAGATGAAAATAGTTGTCCAGAATCATATCCATCAAGGAGTACATCAGATAAGAGGTTCCGCCGCTTCTGATATTCCCTTTGCCTTCGGTTAAACGAACTCTTACAGGTTCAAGACAATCTGTATAATCTTCCTGGAAAGTAAAAAGAATGTTTTCTTTAAGGATAAATGATACCTGTTCATTTTCGACCTGAAGGTCTTTGTTGAGGCAGATCATCCGACTAATGGCGAAAAGATAATCATCAAATTCGTCAAGTTTGGGGCGTTGATGAGTGTGTAGGATGTCTTCTAATATAAGGGCACTAATTCCAAAATGAGTCTGGATATTCTTTAACAACTGCGAATCGCCTAGTCCCTTTATATCTACCCAATGTTTTTCAGCAGGGTGTTCATCGATAATTTGAAGCAGTTCGTTAAATGCGGTCACTTCCTTAAAATCGAAATAATTCTTAGAAAAGGTGTAGACAACAATTTTCGGTTGCAAAGCATCTTCACTTACCTGCAGTGAACCTGGAACCGTTCCCGGAGGTGGCATACGGCCTTTCGATTTCTTTACCGTAATTCTTCTGAATTTACGTGCTACTTTGGATAAACTGTCCACTTTTAGGTCCCTGATTAAATAGTAAATCTACAATACTTAAATTAGGAATAAACCCATTCCTATCATCAAAGACCTGAAAATACGGTTTTGTTTGAAAGGGTGATTCTATTTTGGGATGAATAGTACTGCGGTAATCTGTCAGATCAGTATATTTCTTCTCGTAAGAATCAGAGTACTGATACTGAATATTAAGCTTCAGTAGTTTGATAATAAGATTTAGTAAAGCCTCATTATAATCGAACATAAACTCAAATTTTTGCATATAAAAAGGCGCAAAATCATCTTCATAAAATTCAAAAAACGCCGAACTTCTATAAGATGTTTGCAGACTCAGCCAGTGCAGACGTTGCCAGTCGAAGTCGTAGCTTATTTTAACATCTTTGGTTTGAGTATGATTTTTACCGCCTTTCATCACCGGAACCATAAGATCTAACTTCCCGTTCGCAGAATGGATAGATGCTCGGTTGCGATAGGTTTGTTTTGGAAAATGCTCATTACGCTCAATTATTAGCCGTTCAGAATGACGCAGCAATTGGCCGAAATATTCTATGGGTGGAAGGTAAAATAAAGGAAGTATTGCGCCTTTGTGCATTGTATACAGTATGTTTGTAGTCTGGTGCGCCGAAATTAAAATAAAAAAACGAAGTATTATTAATGCAAACGTATCCGATAGTTTCGGTAGTAATCTTAAACTGGAACGGTAAACATTACCTGGAAAAATTTCTGCCTTCGGTGCTTGCTTCTACCTATCCTAATCTTGAGATTGTGGTTGCAGATAATGGTTCTACAGATAATTCGATTGACTTTGTCAGTAAGACTTTTCCTCAGGTAAGGATTGTCAAAAACATTGAAAACCTGGGCTTTGCAGGCGGTTATAATGCAGTTCTTTCCACTATCAAATCAGATTATTTTATTTTGCTTAATTCGGATGTTGAAGTAACTCCCAACTGGATTAACCCTGTAATCGAATTAATGGAGAGTGATCATCTAATCGCGGCAGCACAACCTAAACTTAAAGACTGGAACAATAAAAGCAAATTCGAATATGCCGGTGCGGCCGGAGGCTTTCTAGACCAGTTTGGTTATCCCTTTTGCAGGGGAAGAATTTTCGATACACTGGAAGCCGATACTAGCCAATACGATACTGTTTCTGAAATATTCTGGGCAAGCGGAGCGGCACTATTCATAAAAAGAACTTGCTGGGAGAAAGTATCTGGCCTGGATGCTGATTTCTTTGCTCACATGGAAGAAATTGACCTCTGCTGGCGGTTAAAAAATCTGGGATATAAAATTATGTATTGCCCAACTTCAACGGTTTATCATGTTGGCGGAGGTACTTTGCAATCGGAAAATCCATATAAAACTTACCTTAATTTTCGGAACAACTTGTTTATGTTGTTAAAGAATTTAAATGGCAATCGGGTTGTATTTATCCTCTTTATCAGGTTTTGGCTGGATTTAATTTCTTTATTAAAGTTCTTGGCTGAAGGGAAATCTAAACACGTCAGAGCAATTAATAACGCGCACGTCGATTTTTTTAGAGGTTTGGACCGGATGAAAAGGAAGCGAATTGTTACAGTGAATATAAATGATGCAGGTTTGTTTAGAGGATGTATTGTTTGGGAATACTTTGTGAAGGGGAGGAAGTATTTCGGGGAGATTATAGAGGATTTTAAAACGCTTGGTTAGAACATATGGGTTAGAACGCGACGAGCACTTAAATTCCAACCACTTCTCCTATAATGATTATGGCCGGATGAGTAAGTTTCTTACTTTCCGCAAGCTGTGGCAAATCTTTTACTTTACCAATTGCCGATTTTTGTTTTGCAAGCGTGGCATGTTGAATAATTGCGGCCGGTGTTTCTCCCATGCCTTCAGCGATATACGTTAGCGCAATTTCTCCGACTTTCTTCATCCCCATATAAATAACTACCGTTGCGTTGCTCTGCATCGCTAAACGTAAATCAGACGAAAGTCCCCCATCCTTCTTTGTTCCCGTAAGTACCCAGATTCCTTCGCTTATATTACGATGCGTAAGCGGTATATTATCAAACCCAGCGGCCTGCATGCTTGTAATGCCAGGAATATAATATGTTTTGATTCCATGTTCCCGGGCATATAAAATCTCTTCGTAACCGCGACCGAAAATAAAAGGATCGCCACCTTTGAGACGTACAACCATTCCCTTTTCCAAAGCCTTTTCTCTAATCATTTCATGAATGGTTTCCTGTGGCGTATACTCTCCGTAAGGATGTTTCCCTACATAGATCTTTTCACAATGGGCGGAAGTGAAATTTAACAGTTCGATATTGGCAAGATTATCATAAAGTAAAACATCGCACCTTTGTAAAACCTTAAAAGCTTTTAGAGTAAGCAATTCCGGGTCTCCAGGACCTGCTCCTACAACATATAACTCCGGAAAAATTGTGTTTTCGCCCATTTATATCACCAATAACCCGGGAAAAATACAATTCATTCGTGATTATTTAAATTTAAACGTAATTTATCAGGAGGATTTAAAAGAACTATCCCTCTTCCTCATTACTCCAACTTAATCTTAATTTCTATTATGCCCTAGCCGGGCGGGCTTCTTTCTTTTCCTTGATGAAAAGAAAAAAAACTCAAGGCTTCCGAGTCTTGAGCTAAAATTTTTAAAGAAAGCTATCTGCAATCCAAGCCGCGGGTTATGGTTGTGCTGATTTCAAATTGCTAATCCGCTTCTCAGGATTGCTTCCCTTCAGTATATTATGTTCTTTCCGCAACTTTTCAAACTTTTCTTAACGCTCATTCCTCCAAGGCCGGTCCGGTTTGATGCATCTGGCGTTTGAACTTCCCTAACGATAACTCACAAAGTAACCGAAGTGCGAGCGCTAGCCCGAACAAAAAGGCGGCCGAGCTTTTTTTTGTTCTTGATTTTTTTGGTCCTTTTTCATCAAGGAAAAAAGACTAGGCAACGCCCGGCCAGGAGGGCGGCGAAAGAATCCTCAGGCACAGATTTTCCCAAATTGCTTCCTGCTCGAATAACTTAATTTAGTTTTTTTAGAACGACTTCGCTGTAAATCACGTTGCCTCACATATTCCGAAGTTTCCTGTTTTCCCGAATCATTTGTCCGTAATCCCACCTCCTACTCATCGCATCGGCCATTTGAACGATACGGGAATTACGGGTTATATCAGTTTTGGCACTAAATATCCATTTTAGAAAGTAGTCCCGATGCGATCTGGCTAAGCTGTTGTAGAAGTCTAATGCATCAGGATCTTCGTTTAAACATTCCATTAATTCTTCGGGCGGCTCTAACAAATAATCATGATCGACTTCCATTTTCACCTGCAACATTGCACCGTCCGATTTGCGGATACCCTTTCTTACATCGGCATTTAAAGCCATAATAAAATCACCCTCACCCATAGGCAAAAGTGCAATGCCTGAAAAAATAAAGCTATCTAAATGACCTTTTACCCTAAATGATTTTTTGTTACCGGGCTTTAAGGTTTGGGCAATATCAGCCGGGACTTCAATGTAAGTCCATCCGGTTTTTTCTCCCTGATCGGCGAACTTATGTATTACGGTAGTGTACTCAACCATTTAGCAAACCTTGGAATAATCTCTTCGAAAATCATGTTTTTTAAGCTAAGTTTGGGCATTCTTTTGAAATTTTATTGATGAGTAAATTTATAGCATACCTAAAAACAGATACTTTCAGAAAGAACCTGATTACGGCGATTATTTCTGTATTTGTTTTCATACTCGCTATTTTTTTTAGTCTAAGATATTACACCCGTCATGGCGAAGGCGTCCCGGTTCCAAAACTTTCCGGACTTCCGGTTGAAGAAGCAATCGAATTACTCGATGCCCAGGGTCTTGAATATCATATTGATTCCGTTTATCAAATTGATAAACAACCGGGCACTGTTGTAGAACAAGATCCCGATCCAAATACAAACGTAAAATTAAACCGTACAATTTATCTCACTATTATTACACGTAACGCTCCTGATGTAGGTTTCCCGGATATCTTCAATAAAACATTTCTGGAGGCCAGGGCAACCCTGAGTAATTACGGTATAAAAGTCGGCGACACATCCTACACTTCAGATATTGCCCGAGACCGTGTTCTGCGGGTAGAATTTCGTGGAAAGCCAATGCAACGCGGAGAGCAAATACCCAAGGGATCGGTTATAAGTATTGTGCTTGGAGATGGTAAAGGTGCCAGCGAAGTAGATCTTCCAAATGTGGTTGGACTGTTATTAAACGAAGCAATATTTTCCTTAAAAGGATCTTCCCTTAATCCGGGGATGATAAGCTATGAAAACACAACTGATTCGGCTTCAGCCAGGGTAATTAAACAATTCCCTGCTTTAAGCGATTCGTTAACCAAGGTAAGTATCGGCACTAACATAGATTTGATCCTATCCAATGGACCAGCCATCGAAGAATAATATATCACCAGCCGAGCTCAAAGAAAAGCTGTTGAATGGTAAGCAAATTTCCTTAATCGATGTTAGAGAAGAGCTTGAATTTCACACCATGAATATCGGTGGCGAAAATATTCCGCTTGGGGAACTAACCAGGATTATTGATGAATTAGATTACTCAAAAGATCAGGAGTTAGCAGTGATTTGTCAGCGGGGAATAAGAAGTGAAACGGCAAGGCGTTTATTGGTTTCAGCCGGTTTTAAAAATGTTAAAAACCTTACCGGTGGTTTGCTTGCTTACAATAGAGTAAAGTAAAATTATTAAAATGACAGAGGAAAAAACAGGGAGACTGAGTATGAAATACAAAGTAATTATCGCTTTGCTGATCATTACCGTTTTAGCACTTGGTATTACTGCCTTCTCTTATTATTTGAAGTATTTTGGCCCTAACGTATCTAATAAAGAAAAGTATCTGTACATTAAAACAGGTTCAGATTTTGAAGATGTCTATCAAACAATAAAAGATAAAGAGATTGTGAATGATACGCTTGCTTTCCATGAAACTGCAATGGATATGGATTATCCACAGGTAGTGAAACCAGGAAAGTACCGTTTAAAGGGTGGGATGAGTAACCGCCGCTTTATCAATATGCTGAAAGCGGGCAATCAGGAACCGGTTCAGTTAAAATTCAAAAATCATCGGCTAAAGAAAAACATGGCCGCTTATATATCAACGCAGATAGAAGCAGATTCAACTTCAATTATCAATTTGCTTGATTCTGCGGAGTATGTAAGCAAGTTTGGTTTTACAACCGATAATGTTTACAGTGCATTCATTCCAAATTCTTACGAGTTTTACTGGAACACATCTGCGCAACAATTTTTCGAGAGGATGTATAAGGAATATCAGAAGTTCTGGAACCCTCAGCGCAAAGCGAAAGCAAAAGAGATAAGACTTTCTGAAACTGAAGTAAGTACTCTTGCTGCAATTGTAGATGCAGAAGCATTAAACGACAGCGAGATGCCAACTATCGCCGGTTTATATATGAACCGCTATAGGCAGGGCATAAAATTGCAAGCCGATCCGACAGTAATTTATGCCAATCAGGATTTTACTATTAGGAGAGTACTTAATCGTCATCTAAGAAAAGACTCCCCTTATAACACTTATGTTTATTCCGGTCTCCCACCCGGACCCATTATGATGCCAAGCATCAATGCTATAGATGCCGTACTAAATCATAAAAAGCATAACTTTATCTTTATGTGCGCTAAAGAAGATTTCTCAGGCTATCATAACTTTGCAGTTACCCAGGCCGAGCATCAGGCAAACGCAAGAAGATTCCAGCAGGCTTTAAATCAAAGAAACATTAAGAAGTAGATGTATAGTCATCAAACCAAAGTGAGAGTAAGGTATGGTGAAACTGACCAGATGGGCTATATGTACTATGGAAATTACGCTGAACTATACGAAGTTGGTCGGGTAGAAATGCTCAGGAGCTTGGGTATGACTTATAAGTCGATGGAAGAAGAGGCATTATGATGCCTGTACTAGAAATGCGATGCAAATATTTGAAACCGGCTTTATACGATGATGAGCTAACAATAAAAATCATTCTGACAAAAATGCCTGGTGTAAAAATTCATTTTAAGTATGAGTTCTTTAATGAAGCAAATGAATTCATTCACGAAGGAGAGACCACGCTTGCATTTATCGATGTCAAAAGAAACAGACCGTGCATGCCTCCTGTAGAATTTCAGAACCGTTTAAAATCATTTTTCGAATAATCAATGTTGTGGCTCCACAAACTTCTTCTTAAAACAAGGCCATACAGCTTATTCATGGACTGGACGAAGGTGGTTATTATTCCGGGATTTAGTCCACTCCCACTTTATACCGTTGGAACTTTTTTCTTCCAGGAGATATCTAAAGACTCGTTAGTAAATAAGGCATCGTCGCTGGCATATAATTTCATGCTTGCAATATTTCCCGGCATCATCTTCATAT
>DASWMZ010000100.1:0-3979 GCA_036399495.1 Pedobacter sp. | reverse complement strand
TTTAGAGGTTTTTTGGGCGCTATTATTTTTCTTTTGGCTTTGTTAGTTACAAATATTTTTGTTTTGCGTCATCCGTTCGTGTTTTTACTTTCTTGTTTTGGTTCTTTCTGTTTGCCTTTTCGGCTGCTTAAATGATGATGGAATACTTAATCCCTAATATTAGAGTTGATTGGCTGCGATTTCAGGTTTCGAGCCATGTGGATATGGTACGAACTATTACTAAAGTTTTAGGGCTGCCATTTGAAAAGTACAGTCACGCTCATTTACACGATATTCGTGAGACTAAATTTTTAGCTTTAAATAAAGTTTGGCATCGTGTTTATGAATTTCAGAATTCTTTAATCGGTGTTAGAGAACCTGACTCTGGTCCCTGTACCGACAGAATTTATCATCATTTTGTAGACCTTAATGGTGCTACGCTTACCGCTGTTGATTTTAATAAATTAATTGTTCTCTTGGCTACTTGTCAGAATGAACTTGAGTTTGTTGGAAATAGAATCGATATTGCTCTTGACTTTCCTCTTGTTCCTAATTATCCGCGTTTGTCTAGACAACGCTGGGAGTATTTTGTTGATGCTAATTTGCTTTTTGGGTATCGGTCTATGCGTCGCATATCCAACCTTAATAATAAAGGTTTAGGAACTACTGTTTATCTAGGATCGCGTGAATCTGAGAGATTTATCAGAATTTATGATAAATGTATTGATGGAGTAGATTTCGATCGTATTGAAGTTGAATTTAAGAGGGAGCGCGCGAATTGGATAATGCAGCAGATTCCTCTTTGCTCGTTGTCCCGTCTTCCTGAGTATTTGAAGGATATTGCTTTAGGTCAAATATCGTTTACTCGTTCTGACGAGTCTATAGATTTTTTTCGTAAGTACAAATCGGGTTCTGTGGCTGTTCCCGCTTCGTCACTTCATCTCGACATTGAGAAATCGATTGCCTATATCGAGAAACACTCCGCAACTTTCGCGATGGTTGAGGAGTTTTTAGGCTCTGAGGGGTTCGACAAGTTTATGCGATCGGTTTTGGCTGCTGGTCGATTACGGATGAAGCCTCGGCATCGCGCAATGCTTCAGAATGCTAAAGCTCTTTTAGGCTTGTCTGTTTTAGCTGCTCTAATTTTTGTCCAGGCTGGAGGCGCGATTGCATCTGGTTTAAGCTGTCCTGCTCCGGTTCCCCTTAGCTTTGAACTAAAACAAAAATTTCCGATTGATATCGTGAACCCTACTCCTTCCGAGCAAGCTTATTTTAATAATATTGGTAAGGGTTGCTTCCAGATAAATGCGGGCATTCAGTTTCAATCAATTTGCTTGCCTGGGATGATTGTTAATGCTTTAAAACCGTTTGTGATTATTAGCGTAGGAATTAAATTTATATTTAGTGATTGATTATGATACCTTTTCTATTGCCTATTTTTTTAGCGACAACTCCATCAACTCCGCCACCTATGTATACATGGTGCGTTTTTCAAATGGTTCAAGTTAATACTAAGGAGATGATTAGTACAGCCTATGGGATGGGGAATGTGCCAAATGGTACTAATCTTAATGGGCTTTGTCAGTCTTTTTATACACGAGATATCAGAGCAGAGGATAAGCCTTTAGAGTTAATAAGTTTTTCTGGATCTCAATCAATAATTAATCCGGATCAATTTTGGTTAAATAATACTTGGCGCCGAGCCTTAACTCAGAAAGAATTGGAGCAATACGACTGCATTTTAAATAAGGGTGTAGGTTTAGCTTTGTCAAATAAAGTTTTAGATTTGATGCCTGTATCACCTGATTCCATTAGAATTCCTGCTTTAATGATAGCGGCGATCGATAGCGTAGATTCTCCGATTATAAAGTATGCTGCGAGTGTTTTATACACTACGGGTTTGCCTATAATGGTAATTGCGGGATTGGTAAAAGCTTGGCGTTTAGTTAAAAAATAATGTTGTTAAGATATGCAAAGTTGATGGGAAGCTTAAGGCTGTTAATTTCAACGGCTGCTCCTCTTGCTGTAACTTCTGTCTCGTTGTTGAGTGTTCGTACTGTGGCCTATGTAATTGGTTTTGGCTTGAGTTCGATTTTATCAATTTGGGCGCCTATTGTTTTGACTTTAATTGCTTTAACTGGTTCATTTGGAGGGAATACAGATACAAGTATTTGTGATGCTTATCGGGCGGAAATGCAGAAAATTGCTGAGCATAATGAGGCTTTATCTGCTGCCTGGGCTATTCAATATGAGCAGTATAAACCTTCTTATGATGCATGGGTTATTCGGAACACCGCTTATTACAATACTGCTTCTAATGGTATTGATAGTGCTTGCGCTGAGCCTTGCGATATTCCAAAAAAATTTGAAGAATCACGTGGGTGGTTATGTTATATGTGTAAGAGAGATTTTATCGCTCGTATTCAGGCAGGTGCTCCAAAAATGCCCGCTCCTCCACCACATCCTAATTATATAAGTCGCACTCATAATGGTTGTGGTTCTGAACAATCATCACCCGATTGTCCAGAGGGTAGAAAAGTCTGGCTCCAAGTTCTTTGGGGTAGTCCTGGCGGTAACGCTTCGGATACTAAAGGATGCTTTATAATTGCATATAGTCAGGATTCTAGAGATTTACCTATTAATATTGAGTACAATCCTTTCTTACCTGAGCTATTCGTAAAAAATCAAGCTGCTAATTATGATTTAATTAAGGGCAACAAATTTTTTGGTATTGATGCTACTCTTTGGAAAGATTTAGATTCTAGTGCTGGATGGGATAAAGGATATTGGGCAGCAGAAATTGTTCATCCTGAATGTAGAGGGTGGCGACCTGGTTGGAGCTTGAAGGTAAAATGAAAAGGTAAAATGAATTTTAGAAAACTAATTCTTAATGGCTTTAAAATCGGTTTGGCTTTCAATTTATTAACTCTTTTGCTCAGTATCTCTTATATTATTGCTATTGAAAATTATTTTAAACCTTTTAATTTTTCCCGTCAGTCGGTAAAACTAGGGACAATTTTGACTGCTCAGGCTATGTTTGATTTTAAAAATTTTCATAATTTACAACCACTTCCTCGCTGGAAAAAAATTGAGGGTCACTTTGATTTTTTTGTTCCTGACACTGCTTTGAGAAATGATGATAGAAAAATTAAGTCTCCTCGCCTTGAACGCTGGTGCAAAATTAACCCTTGCTGGGCACACAGGATGAATTACAACGATTCAAGGAGGCGAGATTATAAAGTTTTTACCATTGACGATTGGTTTTTCAAAAACAAGTCTTTTTTGCGTACTCGACTTGAGAATGCTCAAGTTTTCCCGCTTGACGTATTCTTAAAAACTCTTCCTCCTGATTCTGTTGTGGTGTTGAATGAACCTCTGACATTATTTCAACAACATAGTTTGAATTTTAAGCTTTTTACAGATTGGGTAATTCTTCTTCGCCGTAAGCATCCCCACTTAAAATTTAAATTAGGTTTGCAGTTACACTTTCAATGGTTAGATTCGCAATGGCTGAGGCTTCAGGATGGAGTGCTATTTTCTCAATTTGAAAAATTTTCTGCTGATTACGCGATTCCTTGGGGCATTTCTGAGTTCTCGATTTATGATCGTGTTTGGCGTCGGCGTTTAAAAAATTCTTACGATCGCTCTGGTCGCCGTACTGATGGGATGACTTCTTGGATTGAGTCAGCTGTGCCTCATCGCCTTCGGCGGGCGATTGTCTTACATCAGTCTTACTTAACTCATCGCGCTGTTATACAATCTGGCGCATCTTACATCGTAGAGTGGGGGAATTTTCCCACTATTTAGTTTTCTGGTGAGATTGATGAACAGTATCGATCAACTTTTGCTCTATTTGATTGGGAGGGTCGGCCGCTACCTATGTACTGGGCAGTAATGCGGGGGATTGCTGATGCTCAATAGGTTTAGCCATATACGTAAGTCGTTCTTATATTTTACTTTTGATTGCGTGAAAACGTGGGCCGGGGGGGGAGCTACGGCT
>DASWMZ010000099.1:0-2505 GCA_036399495.1 Pedobacter sp. | reverse complement strand
GCATCTGTTTTTACCCAATCTTTATCAACTTCGGAAAGCTTGTAATAAAAAACGGTTTCTTCAATGCCAGAGTAGGAGAGGGTTGTAAACTGCAACGAGATAAAGTTCTGATCATAATTCAGTTTTACCGGTCGGCCTGCTGCAATAGTTGAATCGATAAAAATTTCTTTATCAAATATTTTGAAGCCGGTTACCAGTACCGCTTCATTCAGTTGGCTTGCGGCGTTCAATATGGAAGGATCAAAAATAATCGCTTCTGTAAAGGTTGAGGTAGCCAACAGCCCGTTTTGCAGTGTATAAAAATTCAGGTTCTCAAACGAAGAGTTCAATATACCTGATTGAATTTTATAGCTACGTAATGTATTATCCGTTGACCTCAATTGATGCAACTGGTAATCTGAAGTTATCCATAGGTTGTGATCGGGGTCATTTTTTAAAGCGTAAACATTAGCTGAATTAAGCGAGGATAGGATTGGGTTGCGGTTAAATTCCTTTGTTCGTGTATTAAAAAAAAATACGCCGTTCCGCATTGAGCCAACAGCTAATGTAGAATCGTTCATTTGCTCTACACCACGCATGAGGGTAGTGTTGTTTTTTACCAACGTGCTGTTAGTTGCCGGCGAATAATTTCCGATATACTGAAGCTTTGACTGATCAAATTCCAGTATGCCATTATCAGTGCAAACCCAAAAATGATTTCGCCTGTCAATAAAGAGATTCAAAACCGGGTTCGGATTGATAACAGATGAATTAGTGACCGAGGAAAAAAAACTGGCAGAACGCCGGTCCCATTTTACAATTTTCCCATTGTGAAGACCAAACCATAGATTGCCTTCACCATCCTTTTTAATGCAGCGTATGGTGATATTTTCCATCTCCGGTGGATGAATGGTTTTAAAATTACCAGTTGCCGGATTATACACATGGATATATCCATGCTGTGCCCCAACCCAGATCATTTTATCATCACTTTCCGCAAAAGACCATGTTAAAGGAAGCTCAAAAACGCCATTGGGTATGATCGTTTTTTTGAACGAAAGCGCACTATCATATATCGAAAACCCTCCTCCCCATGTGCCTATATAAATATCTCCATTGCTGCCATTGAGTATAGCGTTTATTTCACTTTTAGGCAATGAAGCTTTATTATTTTCCTGGTGGGTTATGGTTTGAAAATACGGGTAGTACGGATTAAAAATAGAAATGCCTTTATCGGTTCCAAGCCAAAGATTTCCGTCCTTGTCTTCAGTAATGCAGAAAAAACTATAATTGAATTGAACACCCTGTTGCTGATCATCTTTTGCCTGTATCTGCGTAATATTATCGTCGCGGCTATTGTATTGCAACAGGCCCATATTATCGGTACCTATCCACAGGTTACCTTTTGAATCGCGGTACAGGCAGTTTACTGAAACGGTTCCCCGTTTTTTATTTCCTTCTCTCGGGATAGAAGCTAATGCATAATGCCTTTTCTTTTTAGTAACGGCATTATAGTTTATTAGTTCACCTTCCCAGGTTGACAGCCAAAAATCGCCGTTCTTGTCAATTAACATGCAAGAGATGTTCTTGTTATCAAAAAGCTGGAGTACCGGGTTGTTCCCAGGATTGTAATTGTGGGTATAAACCTTTTTTGTTTTATAGTCAAAAAGCCTCAGTCCGTATGGCCCGGCCGTCCATGCATTTTTTGTAACCTTATCGTAAAACACAGCGGTGCCAAAATTAGAAGTATAAACTGGCAAGGCCGGTGCATATTGTTTCATTTTTTTTGAAACGGAATCCCTGTAAAATAAACCGCAGCTGCCTAATAGCCACGCTTCGTTATGTTCATCGATATAGGTATCAAATTTGAAAGCCGGGTTTTGGAGTACGGTTGAATCATAGATAGTGAGCTGTTTTGAAGCCGCATGTAATTTGGCTAGTTGCGTAGTGGTCACCCATATATTCCCTTTCCCATCCGGATGCAAATTGGTAATAAGCGCTGCAAAAGAAAGCGGGGCTAATTCTTTTTGGTACGAGATAAAACGCAAGCCATCGTATCGTTGTAAACCATTCCTGCTTCCAATCCACATAAAGCCGGTTTGATCTTGCGCAATAGCAAAAACGCTATTATGTAAAAGGCCGTCACGCTGGTCTATATGCCGGAAATTATATTGTTTGTTTTGCTGTGCAAAGGCGGGTGTATATTGACAGGTTAAAGCAATGCAGGCCCAAATTATAAAGTGGAGTAATAAATTCGAAGACCTCTTAGTGGTTTTGTAGTGCATTAAACATTTAACCCGTTAAAGTTGTTCAACAGCAATAATAGTTGCCTGTGCTGCTACAAGCTGCCATCTCTTTTCAGTCTTCCTCCAACTATTGATATATTCTCTCTTACTTTTTTTCCGGCATTCTGCATTCTACCTGTTGAATGCAGTGTTTCATTGGCCCTTGCAATAGCAATGTTGTTACTAAATGTAACCTTCTCTGTAACTCTTTCAAAAAAATCGATGTCAACCTCGCCTTTCT
>DASWMZ010000098.1:0-22029 GCA_036399495.1 Pedobacter sp. | reverse complement strand
AGAGGATAGTGTCCCTCTGTCAGAGTTAACCTTTCCACAAAATTCACAGCTTATTAACAAAAGAAAAAGAAGCAAAAAGAAAATCTTACAACAATAACAAAATTAATAACTGTGATTATTTGGTTAGTACAAACCTAAAGGGCCATGAGCGGAAAACCCCATTCCGAACTCGCTTCGGAATCCCTCCTACAAAATCTTCTTAAAATCAACCCTAATCGAGATCCTTAAATACTTCAAGATGACACTCAGGACACCTCAAGACCTACTCACACTCCCCCAACAACTTCTCCGCCTGCTTTTTACCCCAATCCGGACTCAACTCCCCTTCTTTTTTAAACCTCCCAAACCTCTCCACCGCCATCTCCAAAAAAGGCTTCGCCGGCCCTTTACCACCACCAAAAGCCGAAGGCGTATAAAACGTATCCTGCCCCTGCACCAAATACGGTCTCGGATTCTCCGGATTAAGCGCCTTTGCCTTTTCCAATGAAGCAGCAGAAGCCGCAAAAAACGACATCCTGTTTTGCGGATCCACCGTCATCTTCATAAATTGAATATATCCTTTTAGCGTATATATTTCGCTATTATTTGCCGAAAGCGAATCCGCGCGTTCCACCTGCTGCGAAGCCTTATCCCAATACTGATCCTTTAGCGAATTGTCCTTTAATAGCAAGCCTGCCGTCAGGTTCGAATAAGCCGAATAATACACCGGAAGCCAGTCTTTCCGCTCCACCTGCGCAATGCGCTCGAAAGTGTTTGCGGTAGCCGAACAATCCTCAGAAGTTTTGGCGGCCGATAAGGAACTCAATCCCTTAAGCATCGCCTCCTTGTATTTCGACGTTTGTCCAAACGCGATGGAACTGAATAAAATTAATACCATACTGGTAATTGTTGCTGCTGTTTTCATATCTGTTTTCTTTTGATTTTTACTTGTTTAAATTATCCTTAGGTGCAATTCGCTGCCCCGCATACTCTTTTCTACCTATGGCCGGCACCAATTCGCCTATTTTACCCAGGCCGAACCTTGGCATATTATTATACACACACTCATACTCCCCCGCCTTTACTTTGTAAGTCTCATGCCAAATCCCCACATCACCACTGTTCCTTATTTTCTTGTTAAAGTCCCTCCAGGCCGGGTAATGCTGCCCGTTCCTGTCCTTGGCGTAAGCCTCCAACTGTTCAAAGGATTTCCAACACATAATAGTTACCGGAGGAATGCCTCCATACGATTGATAGCCCAGAAACCCACTCTCCGGCTTCCGCGATAACTCCATCAGCATCTTAGGCATTGCAGCCGCAATCGGCATCCATTTGTGAACCTTCCACAGGCGATTGATTCGCATTCCAAGCAAGAACACCACAAAATCGCCCTCAAAATCTACGTCATCCGTTCGTTAATCGCCTTTGCCATATCATTCTTATTTATGTTATTAATAATCCTATCTAACACCGCTCTTCGGAAACCACTCTTCGGAATTTGCAATTCCGAAGCCGTATCCCCGGATTTGCAATCCGGACAAAAACCCTTTAATCACCTCAAAAACGTATCATCCCCAATCGTCATCAGCAGCCCAACAAAGAAATCCCTCCTCGCCGGCGGCACCGCTCTTCGGAATTTGCAATTCCGAAGCCCTATCCCCGGATTTGCAATCCGGACAAACCCCCTCTAATCACCTCACAAACGTATCATCCCCAATCGTCATCAGCAGACCTATAAACAAATCCCTCCTCGCCGGAGGCTCAACAGCCCTGCGTAACGCGCCGCTCTCCGAATACTGATACCCATAAATATTCCTAAACCCCGGTATATTATTCGCCGAAATGTAAACCACCGTAAACTGTTTCAGGATATGTGTGAGGTAGCTCACATTCACACTCAGATTATTAAAACTCTTCGTCTTATCAGCTAAAAAACCGCTGCTATTCGGATTATAATAAGTCCGCCCCGACGAGAACGTATAAGTAGCCCCCACCTGCGAATCCAGCTTTTCGAAGAACTTCTTATACACCACATTCAGGCTATGCTTGGCCGCAAAAGGCGGCACCGCCCTCACCGGATAATCCCTAAAGTTCCGCTTGCTGTCCAGATACGAGTAAGAAACCCAGTAATCCACTCCCTTAATGCTCTTCTTATCCCGCCAGAAAACATCAATCCCCTGCGCAAACCCATCACCCGAATTATCCAGAATCCCTTCCACCGACTTCGCAAGCTTATCGTACTTCTTATAAAAAGTCTCCAGCCTTAACACCCGCCCCACACTGTTCCGCTGATAGTTAAAAATGTAATGATCCGCCACCTCAAAATCCAGAGGCTGCTGTATCAAATAGCCATCTTCCGCATTCTGATAAAAGCGCCCGTAAGCAAGAGAAACCTGGGATGCACCGTTGAGCTTATAGCTCAAAGACGTCCGCGGCGCCAGGTTAAACTTCCTGATGTACGACGAATACTCCGCCCTCAAGCCCAGCCGCGCCACTAGCCTGTTCGAGAAAAACAGGTCAGTTTCCGCAAACGCCGAACTCATCTGATCACGATAGCCTCTGCTCAGCCCATTCCAGGATTCATTCCTGCTAAAGCGATACGTCTCAGCGCCAAACTTCAAAGAAGAAAGCGTTCCAAAATAGTTGGTCGCCGTAACACGCCCCTGCAGCAAACGATCCATCCGACCGTATGCATCGGCGTCCATCATTCCATTATCCGTGTTATTGCTGTAAGAAATACCCGTGTTCAGCTTCCAATGTTCCGACAAGTTTTCCTGGTAAGTAGTATTGATGTATTGGTTCCCATTGCTGTTGCTGAAAAAACTTTTCTGCTCGCCCGAATTCAAATCCGGCGAAAACACGCCGATCTTTGAACTGCTCAGCTCACTGTACCATTTAAACATCCCGCGCTTCGAGGTCTTCAATTTATACTGAAAGGTGCCACCAAATTGCTCAGGCTCCTTGCTCCAGTCGGTTCGTTGTTTAATTAGGGCAAAGGCCGGCTTCAGATTGTAATAAAAGCCGCCGAAAGAAATGGCACTCTTGTCGAAACGGATATTCTGGTCAAGCCCCGCCCCAACCGATAAGAGCGAAACCCCGGTAGTCGTTTTTTCAGGAAGGTCCTTGCTTTCTAAAATCAGGGCCGACGACAGCGCCTGCCCGTACTGCGCCGAATAGCCGCCTGCCGAAAAGGAAGTTCCCTTAAACAGGAATGGCGAAAACCGCCCCCGCGAAGCCTGCTCAGGCACCTGGGTATTAAACGGGCTTTTCACCAGCATCCCGTCAAAATAAGTCCTCGTTTCAGCCGCCGAACCTCCCCTCACAAACAATCCGCTTTCCGAAAATGCAGTCTGCGTACCCGGCAACGTTTGCAGCGCCCCAAAAATGTCCGCAGTTGCTCCGGCGGTAGTAGCTATATCCAAGGAGTTCAGAATCACATTTTTCTTTGTATCACTCGCCTCAAAGGTCCCGGCCGAAATCACCACCGTATTCAGCTCATTCATCGCAGCCTTAAGTACCAGGTTCAAACTAATTTCCTTTCCGCTCAACTCTATCTCCACCGAGTCGGGTTCATAATTCAAAGAAGTGATCTGCAATACCATCCTGCCGGTTTCATCACTCTCAAACCTGAAAAACCCAAGGCTATCCGTCGACGCTCCGTCGAACGTATTCTTCAAGCTCACATTCACATTCCGCAGCGCCTCACCCGATGTCCCCTTAACCCTCCCCGAAACAACCGTCTGCGCTCCTGCAAACAAGCCCACTGAAATCAATAAGACAAATAGTATCAGCGCTTTCATATCCTTCCTTTGTAATCTGGCTCGAAATTGGGGCTAAAAGGCTGAGGGCGGAAGGATCTTCGGATGAGTTGCAGGAATAGGGAGACGAATAGTGGAGAGAGATATTTCCGGTGTGTGGTGGTGGATGATAAACATTGTGTGCACAAGCCATCTGTTTTGTTGAGAGATGGTCGTTGTTATCTTGAGCGAAGTCGAAGGATGGAAAGGTGTTGAGTTGCTCCTAGGTTATAGAAGTCCCGCCATTCACTCATCCTAAAGCGTCATACCGGTATAAGTTTATTTTGCACCCTTTACGATTCCAGCCAACCAGGAAAGACAGGCTAGGGTATTCGGCGGGCCGCTATGATTCAACTTATCGCAATATCTCGACTTGCCATTGTTGCAGCAACCACACCCAACCCACCAGAATCGTCATTCCGACCCGATCGGCAATCGTGAATCGCTATACCCGAAAAATGGAATGTACAACCGCATTAAGATTCCTGCCTGTGCAGGAATGACCTTCCCGGTAGTTTAACGAAAGTAGTTACAATTCTTCGCTGAACATATCCACCCAATCAGGATTAAAACTCACTATCAATTTATCCTTCCATTCCCGCTTCCATTTTTTCAACTGCTTCTCCCTACCAATAGCCTCCTCAATAGAAGAAAACATTTCATAGTAGACTAACTTAGTACAGTTGTACTTAGCAGTAAAAGAGTCCGGATACTTCTTATTCTTATGATCAGATATTCGCGTGAACAGATCTGATGTTACACCAATGTATAAAACAGTGTTAGATAGGTTTGTGGTGATGTAGATGCAGCCGCCTCGCTCCATGGTTTAAAGATAAGAAAAGCGAATTGTTCATAACTACAGTCTTGACCCCACGAGAATCGTCATTGCCGACCTGACACGTCGATCGTCATTGCCGGCTCGATCGGAAATCGTAAAGCGTTATACAGAAAAAGAATGTGCAATCGCTTTAGGATTCCTGCCTGCGCAGGAATGACGAAACACGTTAATCGTCATTGCCGGCTCGATCGGCAATCGTAAAGCATTATACGGAAAAAGGAATGTGCAATCGCTTTAGGATTCCTGCCTGCGCAGGAATGACGGGCTAGGGTGGTCAGTGCGCCACGATGAACTCAACTTATGAGCGTATTTCGACCTACCGTTGCTTCGACAATCACACGCAACCCTAAGAGAATCGTCATTGCCGACCTGATCGGCAATCGTAAAGCGCTATACCCTGAATAAGAAATATGCACCGCTTTAAGATTCCTGCCTGCGCAGGAATGACGAACACGTTAATCGTCATTGCCGGCTCGACCGGCAATCGTAAAGCGCTATACCAATAAGTGAATATGCACCGCTTTAGGATTCCTGCCTGCGCAGGAATGACGGGCTAGGGTGGTCAGTGTGCCGCGATGAACTCAACTTATGATCGTATTTCGACCTACCGTTGCTTCGACAATCACGCGCAACCCTAAGAGAAACGTCATTGCCGACCTGATCGGCAATCGTAAAGCGTTATACGGAAAAAGGAATGCGCATCGCTTTAGGATTCCTGCCTGCGCAGGAATGACGAAACACGTTAATCGTCATTGCCGGCTCGATCGGCAATCGTAAAGCGTTATACCGGAATAAGAATAGGCACCGCTTTAAGATTCCTGCCTGCGCAGGAATGACGGGCGGGGCGTTTCAAGCCCATAATGCCTCCTCCCCCCAACCAAAACCCCGAGCGCCAATACACTGCAAAAGATCAACCCCAAAGTCATCGGCAGCATGGTCTTAATATCCAGCGCCCCAATCAATACCGTAGCCACCGAACCCAGTCCCATCTGGATAAACCCCAGAAGAGCGGCAGCACTCCCCGCATTATGCGAAAACGGCCTCATGGCAAGAGCAGAAGCATTGGGCATCACAAAACCAAGCGGAGTAAGAAAGCAGAACAGCAGCGAGATCACTAGCCAAAAACTTTCGATGTGCATGAGTGCCGTTGCCAGCAGCAAAATTCCGATAAGATTTTGAACCACAAACACCCTGATCATGATCTGCTCACTGCTCATCCGCTTCAAAAGCAGATTGTTTACCTGCGCCGCAATTATCAGTCCCGAAGCAATAAAGGCGAATAAAAAGCCATACTGCTGTTGCGTAAGCTGGTACTTCCCCATAAAAATCCCCGGCGAACTGGCGATATAGGTAAACAAACATCCAAACCCAATTGCCGCAGAAAAAGAATACACCATAAACTCACCCTCACGTAGCACCGCCTTATAACCCCGTAATACCGACAGCATATTCATCGAATGCTCCTTATCGGCCGGCTTTCCTTCCGGAAGGAAGAAAAACGCCCCAAGCAAGATCACGATGATCAAACCCGTAAGCGTTAAAAAGATGGCCTGCCAGCCAAACCATGCCGTTACATAGCCGCCAATGGTAGGGGCCAGCATCGGCGAAGCACTCAGTACCAGGATCAGGAACGAAAAGATCCGTGCATTTTCACTGGCCGGAAACAAATCGCGCACCATCGCCGTAGCCGCCACCGAAGCAGCGCAGGCACCAATCGCCTGGACAAACCTCAACCCAATCAGAATTTCAATGCTGGGCGCAAACGAACAGCCCACCGAAGTAATGCAATACAAAAAGAGCCCTGCATACAGCGGCATCTTCCGGCCAAAGCGGTCGAGTATGGGCCCGTAAGCCAGCTGACCAATCGCCAGCCCGATAAAGAACGACGATAGCGACAGCGCCACTTTACTTACCGTAGTATGCAGCGACCGCGCAATCTCCGGAAACCCCGGCAGGTACATGTCAATCGAAAAAGGGACAACTGCCGTCAAGAGCCCAAGAATCAATATCGTTAAGAACTTCCTTTTATTTGTCATTAGCGGTGTGTCTTGCGTCATGTCTTGCTTCTGTTGAGTGTAGCGGATTTAAAGAGGGCAAAGGTATCAGTTTGGATTAATTTGGCGCTACGCTGGGTGAATAGATGGTGGGATTACAATGAGGGAGGGAGATTTGGAAAGGGAGCTTGCGTCATTGTGGGTGCTGTGGCCCCGCCATGCACTCATACTGCGCGAGGCATTAGCCACAGGGCCGGTATCCATTTTTGTCGGGTTTAGGGCCGTTGGGGTTTTCCATCAATTGAAGGTCTTATTTCCAGGAAAATTATAGTATACTTGATACCGAAAAGGCGCCTCCTACTTACTATTGACCTTAATGGCATTCAACGAAGACTCGCGTGTAAAAATTCCAGCTTTACTACATTTAGTTAGATTGAGGTACACTTATATACCAAGAAAACAGCAAATAAGAAACGGGGATACTAATATCTTTCCCGATATTTTCATCGACAGTATTCGGAATATCAACAAAGGTATTTCCGAAGCGGATGCACAACGCTTGCTAGATGAGGTATCTTTAAAGCTCGATTTTGAAGACTTAGGAAAAGATTTCTATAAATCATTAGTCAGCCAGTCTGGCATAAGGTTAATTGACTTCACGAGTTTTGAAAATAATAGCTTCCATGTTACTACTGAATTAAGTTGTGTCAATGGAGATGAAGAATTCCGGCCGGATATCACCATACTGATCAACGGAATGCCCCTCGTGTTTATCGAAGTTAAAAAGCCAAACAACAAAGAAGGCATTTTAGCAGAGCGTAAACGTATCAACGACCGTTATAAGAACAGAAAGTTTAGACGTTTCGCTAATATCACTCAGCTGATGCTGTTCTCTAATAATATGCCTTACGAGGATGGTGTTATCGAACCTCTGCAAGGTGCTTACTATGCAACGTCCGCTTACAGCGATTTAGGATTTAACTATTTCAGAGAAGAAGAGAACCTGAATTTAACGTATCTGCTTGCGCCGGAAAGTGATGAGATTGAAAATCAAATACTAAAGGATAACAATATCATTGCGATTAAACATTCTCCGGAGTTTATTACTAATAAGCATTATAATACTCCTACAAATACCCTTTTAACTTCACTGTTAAGTAAAGAAAGGCTCGCGTTTCTTCTGAAGTATGGAATTGCTTATGTGGATGAAGAGATTAACGGTAAAATAGTAACGCAAAAACATATTATGCGTTATCCGCAGATCTTTGCCACAAAGGCCATTGAGAGTAAACTGAACGAAGGAGTAAAAAAAGGAATTATCTGGCATACGCAGGGAAGCGGGAAAACAGCGCTGGCATACTTTAATGTCAAATTTCTTACAGACTATTACCAGAAACGAAACATCATCCCAAAATTCTACTTTATTGTCGACCGTATTGATCTTGCAAATCAAGCTAGTACAGAATTCGGTAATAGAGGTTTAGTGGTAAAAAGAGTTGATTCCCGTACCGACTTTCTCGAAGACATCAAAAAAGTAAGTGTTGTACATAACAGTTCAGGAGATAGAGAAATCTCTGTCGTTAATATTCAAAAGTTTACAGAAGAAACAGTAGCTATAAAAGATTTAGCTTACGACATCAATATTCAACGCGTCTACTTTATTGATGAAGCGCATCGCGGTTATAATCCTAAGGGAACGGCGTTGGTTAACCTATTACGTTCTGATAGTGATGCCATTAAAATCGCCCTGACAGGGACGCCATTATTAAGAGAGGTGGCGAAGGAATACGACAGTAAAGCCTTGTTTGGTGAGTATATCCATAAGTATTATTACAATATGTCTATTGCAGATGGATATACCTTGCGTTTGATTAGGGAAGGGATTGATACTACCTACAAAATGCAGATGAAGGAGGTGCTGGAACAGATAAAATTAGCACAGGGCGATATACCAAAGAGCCAGGTGTTTGCTCACCCTAGATTTGTAAGGCCGATGCTGGATTATGTCGTAAAGGATTTAATTCATTTCAGAAAAACAGAAACTGACAGTAGCTTGGGAGCAATGGTGGTTTGCGATACCAGTGACCAGGCTAAAAACTTGTTCGACTATTTTGAGGAATTATATGGCGAGCAGGAAGTTAAGTACTTAAGCTTAGCTTCAGAGCCCCAAGAAAAGTATAAAACGAAGAGCTCTCAATTAAAAGGAGCGCTGATTCTTCATGACGTAAACACTAAAGAGGACCGCAAAGAGCAGGTAAAACAATTTAAAGGCGGAGAGATAGATATTCTCTTTGTTTTTAATATGTTACTGACAGGGTTTGATGCGAAACGTTTAAAGAAATTGTATCTCGCAAGGGTAGTAAAAGATCATAACCTTTTGCAAACACTCACCCGAGTAAATCGTCCCTACAAAAAATACAAGTATGGCTATGTAGTCGACTTTGCCGATATCACCAGCGCCTTCAGAGACACTAACGACAATTACTTTAAAGAACTGCAAGGAGAGCTTGGCGATGAGATGGCCAATTATACCAACCTGTTTAAATCAGCCGAGGAGATTGATGCAAAGATTCTGGATATTAAGGAAAAGCTTTTCCATTTTGATGCCATCAACGCCGAAATATTTAGCCAGCAGGTAAGCGAGATTAAAGAGAAGAAGGATTTGCTGGAGCTGATTAAGGTACTAAGCAGTGCAAAAGAGCTCAAGAACATCATCCGCTTAAAAGGATTAGATGAGGAGTTAGACAAGCTGGATTTCTTTAAGCTTAATCAGTTACTAAGTGTTGCACAAGCCCAGCTAGACAAGCTCAATCTGATTGACAACATTAACAACCAAGCCGATACCAGCAATCTGCTCAATGCTGCTCTTGAAGATGTTATTTTCCTGTTCACCAAAGTTTCAGAAGAAGAATTGATCCTTGCTGATCAACTTCGCGGGCAACTAAAACGTACAAGAGAAGCTTTGCTTTTTAATTTCGACCAAAACGACCCTGAGTTTATTTCCTTACGGGAAGAGCTAGAGCGAATATTCAAAAAGAAAAATCTTGGCGAGGTAGACCAGGAAGATATGCGAGACAATATTTTGTTGCTGCAATCCATTTACGACCGGGTAACCGAACTGAACAGGAAAAACAATTTACTCAAAGCCAAATACGATCACGACGAAAAATATGCCCGACTGCACAAACGGTTGGTAGAGAACGAAAGTATTTCAGCCAAAGAGATACAGCTTCACGAAGCCTTAATGAATGTAAAGCAGCAAACAGACGAGCAATTGGCAAACAATAACAATATACTAGATAGTGAAGGTTTTTTTAATCGTTACCTAATGAATTTAGTAGCAACTGAGTTTGTAAAAAATCAAAAGATACAATTAGATTTCAATACCACTAAAGTTATCAATACCCTTATAGCGGGTGAGTACCTGCAACAGTATAACAACTATTTATAATGACCGATTTAATATTCATTCAAAAAACCAAACAGCTGATTAATAGCTTAAAAAGCGTGTGTGCTAATTATGGTTTAGGGAATGGTGGCGATGAGTACAAGATTATTACGCAGGTATTCTTGTATAAATTCATGAACGATAAGTTTGCCTACGAAGCAAAAAAACTCGAAGATTTTAAGTTGGCCGACGCAGGAAACTTTCAGGAAGCTTTAGAAGCGCTTGATGAAGACCAATATAATTTCTTACTTGCCTTTATCGATGCTAATACGCCGCAACTTTATCCACACCAAACTATTACTTACTTACACAATAGGCAAAATGACGATGGTTTTGCGCAGTTGTTTGATGACACATTGCGCGACATAAGTATAAATAACGCGGAGGTCTATTCGGTAAAGGAATCCGATGGTTCAAAGTTGAAACTTTTCGATGAATTAAGTCAAATTGTTAGTTCCCCTTCGCAAAGGAATGCTTTCTGCAAAGCACTTATCAGCAAGCTATTTGAGTTTAGTTTTGAAGGGATGTTTGTCGAAAAATATGATTTTTTTGCTACGATCTTCGAATACCTTATTAAAGATTATAACAGCGATGCCGGTGGTACGTACGCCGAATATTATACACCTCATGCTGTTGCGCGCATAATGGCGGCTATTATGGTTAACGATAAGCCTAAAGGTGTTAAGGTATATGACCCAAGTGCAGGCTCTGGAACTTTGCTCATGAATATAGCGCATGCTATTGGCGAACAGAATTGCAGCATCTATAGTGAAGATATTTCGCAGAAATCCAGTAATATGCTCCGTCTAAATTTGGTGCTGAATAATTTAAGCCACAGCATTCCGCATATTATTAAAGGCAACACCATTTTAGAGCCTTATTACCGCGAGGAAAAGTTTGATTACATTGTATCCAATCCGCCTTTTAAGCTCGATTTCTCTGATTTTAGCGCCGCCTTGGATAAAGACATTAATAAAACACGCTTTTTTGCCGGCATACCAAATGTTCCGAAGTCCAAAAAGGAAAGCATGGCCATTTACCTGCTGTTTGTTCAACACATAATGTACAGCTTAAGTGCAAATGGTAAAGCAGCAGTCGTAGTACCCACTGGTTTTATTACCTATCAAGGCGGCATCGAACGTAAAATACGCGAAGCGATGATCGAGCGAAGATTATTACGTGGGGTCGTGAGTATGCCGAGTAATATATTTGCCAGTACAGGTACGAACGTAAGTGTACTGTTTTTGGATAACCGAGCAGACACCGAGCATATTGTATTGGTGGATGCCAGCAAGCTCGGAGATACTATTAAGGAAGGAAAAAACCAGCGCACGGTATTAACATCAACAGAAGAACAACGCATTATTGATGCCATGAACGAAAAGTTGGCTATTGGTGATTTTAGTGTTGTAGTTTCTGCAGAAGATGTTAAAGCAAAGAACTATTCTTTTTCCGCGGGCCAATATTTTGAGGTGAAGATTGATTATGTGGATATTACTGCGGAACAATTTAGAGAGAAAATAGAACGCATTGAAACCAAGCTGAGTACTTTATTTGATAAGGGGAATCTTTTGGATGCCGAAATTGAAAAACAGTTGAAGGGTTTGAAGTATGAATAACTGGCCTAAAACGAGACTGGCTTCTTTATGCCATAGGATTGGCGATGGACTTCATGGAACTCCAAACTACAAGGAAGACGGGGAAGTTTATTTCATAAATGGTAACAATCTAAAAGATGGAAAGATAGTCACCGACCCCGATACTAAAAAAGTTACGTATGACGAGTTTAAGAAAAACTTTATTAGGCTAAATGAAAATACTCTACTTCTTGGAATTAACGGTTCGCTAGGAAATATGGCTTTCTATGCAGGAGAGAAAGTTATGTTAGGCAAAAGTTCCGCCTATTTGAATTTCAAAAGTGATGTAAACAGATTCTATTATTACTATTTTCAGCTTCCGGGAATTCAAAAGCACTTTTTGGATGTTGCAACAGGCTCTACTATAAAGAATTTGTCTTTAAAGTCTTTGCAGGATTTTGAAGTACCCATCCCACCAGAGGAGGAATATAAAAAAATTGTGTTAGTTCTTTCCGCTTTAGACGATAAAATTGAACTAAACAATAATATTAATGCAGAGTTAGAGGCAATGGCTAAAACACTGTATGACTATTGGTTTGTGCAGTTTGACTTTCCCAATGCAGAAGGCAAACCATATAAATTTTCCGGTGGGGAGATGGTTTATGATGAGGTGTTGAAAAGGGAGATTCCGAACGGGTGGGAGGTAACGACTCTTGGTAAAATTGCCAATATTACCATGGGGCAATCGCCAGACGGTACATCCTATAATGATACTGGAGAAGGGCTCGTTTTTTATCAAGGTTCAACCGACTTTGGTTGGCGGTTTCCAACGCTTAGACAATTTACTACCAAGCCAACTAGGTTTGCCAAAGTTGGTGATATTCTATTAAGCGTGAGAGCCCCTGTTGGTACATTTAATGTGGCAAAAGAAGATTGTTGCATAGGGCGAGGATTGTCTGCAATAAACAGCAAAGACAAGTTCAATTCCTTTTTGCTGTATCAACTGAGTTATTTCAAAAAACGTTTTGAAAATATTAATTCTGTAGGTACAACCTTTGGTTCTATAACAAAAGACGAGTTGCACTCACTTGTTGTTTGTTATCCAAGTCCCGAAATATTGAGTCAGTTTGAGAGCATCGTTTCGAATTTCGATGAAAAGATTTTTATCAACTCTAAACAAAATCAAGAACTAGCATCCTTAAGAGATTGGTTATTGCCAATGTTAATGAATGGGCAGGTAAAGGTAGTTGAGGCTTATAAAGAAGTGGAGGAGAAGTTGGCGATGGTTGCGGAGGCTGATGCAGGATACGGAAAATAACTAAAATGTATTACAAGAAAGCTCAACCAGAGATCACTCTTTCAAATTTCATGAAGTTGGTCGGCCCTGTCGCTTCATTTAACAGCCTTGAAGGTAAGGAGTATACCTCACTAGCTTAAGTTTCGACTACTGCCTAAACAGGGGTAACTTAAGCTTTGACAATAAATGAAAGTTTGTAACTTTCGTCTACAAAACCATCGTCAGCCGCGGCAAATTGTTCAGAACCGAAGAGACTGCTTGAAATAACTTTTTATAACGAAGCTGCAAGCTTCTTTTATTGTAGACATTAAGCTAGGCTTTGGCTCAGTCAGCCCTTAAGCTTAAGCCAGGAAGTAGAGATTAAATTAAGTAAGCTGGCTTTATCTTTAGAGACACTTTACTGTTGATTAAATAAAATTCAACATGTTGATTGCATCCGATTTCATTTTAATATAATGAAAGAAATAGTGAAAAAACTCGGCTTGGAATAACTTCCAAGCCAACATTTTTATCCCAAGATTGAAGTTTGTATAATTGTGTATGAATGAAGAAAAGGAAATGGACCTCAATGTCAATTTATATGACTCGGGAATTGAGGAGGATAATGATTCGGATAAGATGGACGATCCATTTAATCCCGAGGAAATCTCCATAGATTCTAAACTTGTGTCCATGGACAATTGTCTACGCCGTTTGACGCAAGGGACAATCATGCTTAATCCTGATTTTCAAAGAAAAGAAGTTTGGACTAACGAAAAGAAATCTCAATTAATAGAGTCTTTAATGTTAAAGATTCCATTGCCGATGTTTTATGTATCTGCGGATGAAAAAAACAACTACACCGTGGTAGATGGATTACAACGCTTAAGCACAATCAGAAGCTTTATTCTTGGTGATAGATACCTCGAGTTACTCAAGCAGGAAAATGCGAGTTTAACTGCTGCTCAAATTGAGAAGGAAAAGGGTAATGGTTTTATTTTGCAAAATCTTGAATTTTGGGAAATATACAATGGTGAAAACTTTAATAGGTTGCCAATTAACATTCGCAACAATATATTAGACACTGAATTTCGGTTTACTGTTATAAACCCAGGTACGCCAGAGGAAGTTAGAAGAAATATTTTCAAACGGATTAATACGGGAGGACTTCCACTAAGTTCGCAGGAAATTCGTAATGCATTGTATATTGGCCCATCAACATCACTACTTAACGAATTAAGCGAATATAAAGAGTTCAAGATTGCTACAGGCAATTCTATAAAGAATCTTCGCATGGAAGATAAAGAGCTAATTCTTCGATTGCTATCATTTTTAGTTAGAGATTATACCACATATAGAAAAACAATAAATGCTGATTCATTGATGAGTGATACTATGATTATCATCAATGCATTACCTAATCTTGACACGCGAGAATTTAAAAAATTGCTTTCTAAAGAGAGCATTATTTTAAACGACATCGCTATTCGTGATATAGATGAGCTTAAACGCCTCTTCAAACTTGCAATGATAAGGTCTTTTAAACTTTTCGGCAGGCACACGTTTCGTAAAAGTTATGGAAACAATTCACGAAGACCTATCAACAAAGCATTGTTTGAAACTTGGGGGGTCCTACTTTCTAGGATAAGCGAATCAAGTTTCGAAGAGTTGAACAGAAATAAGGGGAACATGGAGCCAGAATATCATAGAATTTTGGAAAACTATAACTTTCAGTTGAGTATATCTAGGGACAGCATGAAAAGTCCCGCAGTAAAGAGTCGGTTCGAAGAACTAAGGTCATTGATTACCAAATATTCGATATGATTATCAAAACATTGGAATTTCATGGCTTTAAGTCTTTCGTTAGCGAATTATTAGAATTAAAAGATCTAACTCTTTTAACCGGCTTAAACAGTAGCGGTAAAAGTAGTGTGATTCAAAGCATTCTTTTATTAGAAAAAGCAGCGAGAAAAGAAAAACTTTACCTTTCTGGACACGGGAGTCTATCTGAATTTAAAAATCCATTTACTAATTCTTTGGGAATAGCTGCAACCTTTGATAATGACTCTTTTATTAGTATAGCCGATGAAAAATCGGATTCATCTGGTCCAGTTCAATTTCCTGAAATAATTTATGTATGTGCAGACAGGTTTGGTCCCGAAACCTCCATGCCGGTATTTGTGGACAGCCTTAAATTGGGGAAAAAAGGAGAAAATATCCACAAGTGTATTGAGCACTTTGCAGATTATCCTTTACCTGAATTGCTGCAGCATCAAAATTCAGAAGGTCTCACCTTTTTATTTAATCTGAGAGCTTGGCTTTCAGTTGTGTCTCCTAATGTAAATTTTCAATCTGAAATTCAAGATATCGCAGATTCTTCTTTCGCTACATTTAATGGTTTCCGGTCTAAAAATGTCGGATTTGGCTTGAGTTATGCGCTTCCTGTTATAGTTGCACTTTTGCTTGGAAGTATCATAGAAAATAGTTTAGTGATGATCGAGAATCCAGAGGCGCACCTACACCCTAGAGGTCAAGTAGAAATTGCAAGGCTAATATCTTTGTGCGTACGTTCGGGCACCCAAGTAATTATTGAGACTCATAGCGATCACTTATTTGACGGTATAAGAATACAAGCTAAAAATTCAACAGATGGGTTCTTTTCTAAAATAAAAGTTTACTGGTTTGAGCTCGATAAGAATAACAATACTTCCTCTCAAGAAGCAGACGTCGATGAAGACGGACGATTAGATAAGTGGCCAACGGGCTTATTCGATCAATTCGGAATAAACGCAAGTAAGCTACTTTAAATGCAAAATTTTTATTTTAACGAATGCTTCCCTTTGGACGCTGGTATATATAACTTCACAACACAATTTGCCTTAACTTTGAAAGAGTTTAATGTTTTGTTGAAGAAAGAAATCGGCGTTGACCCGGCAATTATAACTGAAAAATTGCCGTCTCATATGGACCTGGGTGCCGAAACAAATCTTCAAAAAGTGATTGAGGGGATTTCAAATCTCGAATTAAGAAACCTTGCTTTTTCCCTATTTATTAAATATCCCATACACGGACACTTTGTTTTATACGAAGAAGTAACGACGGAACTTTTGGAAAAAAATTATTGGCTTTCCGTTGGAAAGGAGTCATATGACGCCTTAAATCTGGCTATTACTTGTCACAGTAATGGTGTGTTATTCACCTCTGCTACTCACGAAGACCTGAAAGCAAATCAGTTGTCGTGCATTTCAACTAGAGATGGCTCAGTATTAAATGTTGATAGTCTTTTTGGCGACGATAACAACACAAAGTATATCGAAGAACGTATCAAATCTCAAGAGATTGCATCTAAATCGTTATGGGATCAGCTTCTCGCCACATTCGGTGAATGCCGGTACACTAGCTCCTTTAAAAGAGATTTTGAAGGACTGCGGGACGTAGAAAAAGCATCCGTTATCACAGCTTTTAATGAGGCCATAGCTCGAAATTTGAGCAGTCGCTTTTATCCCGACACAAAGCATATAGCTGATGTCACGCCCCAAAATGCAAAGCAGGTTGTTTACGAATTACGTATCTATACACCAACTGCTATAAGGGTATACTTTATGGAAAAGGCTGATATCGTATACGCTGCAAAAATAGGTGTTAAAGCAAATCCTAATCAAAGCCTCCATATAAAGCAATCTGATTTGCTTATCAATAAATTGGTTTTAACTGGAATGTAGGGAAGTTGATAGTTGAAGCTACCCCAACGCCTTGGTTCGTGTCTCCACGAACCAATTAATTTACTCTTACCTCATCTCCGCTTGTTGGTGTTGTACCAACAAGTTGATAAGCGCCGTATTAGCAAATTAAATACATAAATCCCGTTGTGTTATCTCTTAATTGGATAACATATGCGACAAAATCGGCTTACATTTTCAACACAGGTTGGGTAGTAGTGCCGGTGTTTCCAGTTTTCGGATTTTGGGGATTGTCCCCATCAAAATCAAAATCGTCCTCATTTGTAACGTTGATGCAACTAGGTCTGCGAATTTTTCGCTTTCTTTTTACCATTAATTCAGATCAAGGTATTCGAATCCACCTGGATACACCATCTTTTCAGCTTCCCGCAATGCTTTATATTCCTGCATCAACAATCTATTCGAAATTAACTCACCCACAAAGCCCATCCCGAACACCCTAAACCTGATGGGATTGAAAAGCCCGCAATGAAGCGTTCGGCCTGCGCCTGGCATGAGGACTTGTAAAGAACAGCAGGGCTGCACCATGCTACGAAGGTGTGTCTTTGATTTTCTAATAATTCTAAATGATACCTGGCTCAGAAACAAACATTATTTCGCCATTAGAAAACTGCAACACATCAGCTGTGTTAATTGAATCAAAAACGCACAAATTGATGGGCAACATAAAAAACCTCGAACTCCTTTCGGAAGCTTTAGACCAGGCAACTTTGCAGAACCTGGATGCCGCAGCACTAACTTATTTGAAACAGTCGAACATTGAATTTACAGTGGTAAGCCTTGAGGAGAAAACGGTGACGGTCGACGCAGAGCAGGGGAAGACCAGCGGGACCTACGCAAACCACAGAACGCTGATAAAGCGCGCAGGAGAGGTATTTGATAAGTACTTACCCTCTGGCTATAGCTTACTGGTAAATCCGAAGGAGTATGAGGAATCGCCGGCTATGGTGGTTACACCCGCATGGATTGACCGTAAAATGATTGAAAAGGAGGTGCGGATCAAACAGATTGCCTTTGATACGGGGCTCGACCGTAAAGATATTTCGGGCTGGGTGACAGGTGAAAGAAATATGTCGCAGATTGTAAAGGCAATGTTTTTTTTCTATTTCAAGAGTTTGTAGTGAAAAATGAAGGATCAATTAAGGATTTCAAGTCAACTAATCTTGAAAATCGAGCCCTTAGGTGATTTGTTTTGTCGCGGTAATGGTACTGTTCAGCGCAGCGGAGAGTGCATCCCTGAATTTTATAAAATTGTCCTGGCGATCAGTTTCCTCACTTAGTTTCAGCGATTTTTTAACAAGCTTTACTTGCTCTAGTTCGTTTTGGAAAAGTCCGTTAAATGCTTCCGGGTTTTTGTTTTTTAATATCCTGACAGAGTGCGAATATTGCTCAAATATATCGTTGATAATGGTAAGATTTTTATCATTGTAGTTTTGTAAGCCATTCACCTTTGTTAATAGCGTTTCAAACTTTCCTCTTTCCTTTGCGTAAGCCATATGGGCAAAGATAGAGTTTCCAGCGAGCATTTACTCGTTTGTGGTTTGAGTTTGGACCTCGGAGCTTAACCGCTCTTGTTGGGTTGGTACCAATAAGACGATAAACGCCCCAAGCTGGCGCTAGCGCACACGTGATAATCGTTGAAATACCTGGATGCCTAAGCACCCAATGTCCCCCGTCTGGCGGGGGAATAAAAGGGGGTGGTCAACTCCTAAATCTCCAATTTCTTTTTACTTTAGCCTCCACCTATGCCCCTCGCCACTAAATCCAACCTCTGGCATTACAATGCCAACCTTCGCGAATTTGCGAATCAAAACCGCCAATCCATGACCAAAGCTGAAGCCTGCCTCTGGAAGTTTGTCCTCAGCAAGAGACAAATGCAAGGCCATCAATTCAGACGACAGCGCCCCGTGGTCAATTATATTGCGGACTTTATGTGTAAAGAACTCATGTTAATTATTGAAGTAGATGGCTTAACACATCAATGGGGTGAAGTAGCAGAAAAAGACATCAAGCGCCAGCAAGAACTGGAGCAGATTGGGTTTACGGTGTTGAGGTTTAGCGATGATGAAGTATTGGAACAGATTAACCTGGTGATTGACAGGATTAAAGAGTATATTAAGGAAAAAACCACCCCCTAACCCCCGCCAGCGGGGGACAGCATAACGCCTTAGACATTCAGCTGCTACAATAATTTCCATTAATACAATACCAAGCCGGACAGAAGCTTTTATTTAGGCACCCGCTTCACCTTCACCGCCAGGTTTGCTTTTACCTTTTTTTGCCTCGGCTTTGACACGTTTCTCGTGTTCTTTTTTTTCCTGGTATTCTTTTTGGCGCTGCTTCCTTTGTTGCTCTGCTGCTTTGGTACTCATTGTATAGCTAGTTGTACTAATTTATTAGAAAAAGGCTATTATCACAAACCAATTTATCAGGAGCAATATCCTCAGGTTTCTTCTTTCATCGGTTGGAGACATCCCAAGCTTTCTATAACAAAGCGAATACGCGCTACAAGCTTGCACAGCACGAGGGTTCAAATTATGCCTCGGCGTGAATCCCGTTCCTTTTATTTTATTTACCTTAGTTTTGAATGACAAGTGCCTGCTTGGTAATTGGCCATAACATTAACCTCTTAACCGCTTGACAGTAATTTAATTGTTCAAATAGATAACATAACCGATGACAAATAATTTGACCTCCTTATTGCTAGCAGCGCTTTTTGGCCTGACAATTTCCTGCAACAGCAGAATACATGCACTAAAAGAAAAGCAAGATAAACCTAAGATTGCATTCACGTTTGATGATGGTCAAATAGATGATATTGGTGGATACAAATTGGAAACCTGGAACCAGTTATTGTTGAACAACTTAAAAAAGCACCATCTAAAGGCCATTCTATTTTCAGCAGGGGCAAATAAAACAGGTGAAAAAGGGAAATATGTATTGACATCATGGAACAATTCAGGACATTTAATTGCAAATCACACATTTACTCACGTAAATTTTAATGATAAGAATACCAGTTTGGAGAGCTTTAAATTGGAATGGGAAAAAAATGATACACTAATAAAAAGGTACTCAAACTACTATCCTTATTTTAGGTTCCCTTTTCTAAATGAGGGCGATACAAAGGAGAAAATTGAAGGCTTTAGGTCATTTCTGAAGGAAAAAGGATATAAAAACGGACACGTTTCCATAGAGGATTCTGACTGGTATCTCGACAGTCGATTAACGGCGAGACTTAAAGAAAATCCCCAAAGTGATATTTCTGGTTATAGAGATTACTATAAAAAGCATTTGCTTAATCGTGCATTGTACTATGACTCATTAGCTTATCAGCTTACCAATAGACGCATCAATCACGTTATCTTATTACATCATAATTTATCGGCAGCGCTTTTTTTAGACGACTTGATTCGACATTTTAAAGACAATGGTTGGGAAGTAATGGACGCTGATAAGGCCTATGAAGATCCAATTTATAATGAAGTCCCCAATAACATTCCAGCAGTGCATGGTTTAATTTGGTCATTAGCAAAGGAATCGGCGGAATTAGGAAAAAGGCTGAGATACCCGGCAGAGAACTGGGAGTATGAAAAGCCATTGATGGACAAATTAGGACTTTAATAATCTGACGAAGAAGACACACGCGACACGCGTGCAATAGCCCAAGGGAGCATGTCGCAGGTTCCAGTGTGTCGCTAGCCCGATCATGCCGCTGGTTCGGGTTTTTAAAAATGAGTCGAGTCGGATATTAATTTAAGTTCTCAATTACTTTCTCAAGAGTGGCAATGAGCTGCAGGTATTCCTGCTCTGATATATCTCTCATAGCCTTTTCTCTAAACGAATTTTGTCTTTCCAAGCCCGATCTATAGATTTCTTTCCCTTTGTCAGTTAGATTTAATGTAATGTTTTCAAATATCAAATTCTTCCTGACCAAATTCTCAATGGCTCCATTTATAATTTCCATTGTAGCAAATTTAGCGAGTAAATCAAGCACCACCGTTCTTTCGAGACCATCCTGCCTGTTTATGGAATTTAAAATTTGCCAATCGGTTCTTGTAAGTCCGGCTTCTGCGTGAATTTTGTTAATTCCACTGGTTAATAACTGGTCTGCTTCTTTAAGATAATATCCTATCGGTAATTTTTTCTTGTCCATGGCGGTGTTTTTAAGTCTTGAAAAGCTATCTGGTTGAACTTTTGGACATGTTTTACTCTAAAATGTTTCAAGTGTTCTCCCAGACTATGAACTTTTACTGCTTTTATTTAGGCACCCGCTACACCTTCACCACCAGGTTTGCTTTTAGCTTTTTTTGCCTCGGCTTTAACACGTTTCTCGTGTTCTTTTTTTTCCTGGAATTCTTTTTGGCGCTGCTTCCTTTGTTGCTCTGCTGCTTTGGTACTCATTGTCTAGCTAATTTTTACTAAATTTAGTAGAAAAAGGCTATGATCTGTTCTCCGCTACTCCCCAGAATTTAAAGCTACCGGAGCCGGATAACCCTTTCCATTTAGTGCCGCGATCGGAATAACCAACTCTGTTTGTCCCTTGACCGATTTAGTGACTTTGCCTGTTTTAGCACCCTGCTGCTTATTTGCAGCAACTCCGTCTTTTCTTCCAGCTGTGCTGTCCTTAGCCCTTGCCATGGTGTCTCTTGAGCTGACTTGTTCGGAAATTGGATTTCCCTGTGAATCAAGGTTCATTTCGGTCAACGCGGTTGTTAAAAATTGTTTTTCTTCCAGACTCAGGCTATTGTACTCTACGCCGTAGACCTTCAGGATGCGCACCGCCTCAGCTACTGTATTTGTGCCGCGCTCATATACATCCTTATAGATGTGAAGGCTACCGTTCTCGGCAACAATAGTTTCATACCGAAGTTCAACCGGCACCGGCTGAGACAGTTTCACTGTTTTGGTCTTTTTTGATTGTTTTTCAAGAATCCTGATGCTGTCGGGCGTTACCGATGCTCCGCCAAGCTGCGCAAGTACAGTACTAAAGTCCTGAACCTGCTTGTTTGTTAAGCCCACGCAGCCATGGGAAGCAAAATTTCCAAGCTTTTCTTTGTCTTTTCCGCCATGAATTAGAGAGGGCAGCCCAATAGGAATCTTGACGAGGCCGAGCGGGTTTAACTTGCTGCCTGCCGCCACTTTTTTTCCCGGCTGGAATTTGCCCTTTACCCAGGGTTCATCGGGCGGTGTCCAGGTTGGATTAAAGATAATACTTTCGGCTTTACGCATTCCTGTAGGAAGGGGAAATTCAGGGTAGCCAATTCCAATTTTGTAGGTTTTGAGCAATTTACCTTCCTGGTATACATCCATTCTGAAGGCGGGTGCATTGATGACAACGCGGGTATCAGATGGGACCGCGTTTGGCGTTGTTGGAAAT
>DASWMZ010000097.1:0-17473 GCA_036399495.1 Pedobacter sp. | reverse complement strand
TATAAAGGCAAGCAGGTACGTGACAATATCCATTCGTATGACGTAGCTAGATTCATTGAGGAATTTATAGATAATCCACGCGTCGGAGAAGTTTATAATATTGGTGGCGGAAAGGCGAACTCATGCTCTATTCTAGAGGCTTTTGATATTATTGAATCAATAAGTAATAAGAAAATGATATATGAATATTCCGAAACCAATAGAATTGGTGATCACATTTGTTACTTTAGCGATCTGCGTAAAATGAAGGATCATTATCCAAACTGGGATATCACTAAATCATTAGAGGCTACCTTTCAGGAAATATATTTGTCATGGAAGAATAGGTAATTAATTTTGTAGCCCAATAATCAGTAGAACAATTACTTCACTGAAATGCTGGCTGTAAATAGATTTGATATTGTTATCTTTTAGAAAATCGGATATCTTCTTAATGATTTTGTGGCTTATTACAGTCACATTATCATCCTATGTCATAAAATATCATCTATATTTTATAATAGGAACTTTTGCGATCTTCAGTATAGGAAAGAAATTCTCGAACTTTCAGCCGGGGTTAATATTGTTGATTTTTATATCGACTTTTCTATATTATCTAGTGCCAGTTTTTTTCTTTGATATTCCCATTGCGGGTCATACTGAGTTCGTTAGTGAAAATTTATATATAAAAACACTAGGGCTTCTAGTATTCTTTTTCGTAATTCTAAACTTGTTTCTTAAGAAACGAGCTTTAGAAAAATTGCTGATTAGAAAATCCTTAAAAAAAATACGTTCATGGCCTATCTTCTTGTTCTTTTACTTAATTCAAATCTTAATTATCGCTTCTGCTATCATTAAAGGAAGTGTAGTTATTGGGATTGAAGATTCGTATTCTGCCTATACTGAGAATATAGACAATCAAAGTGGCACGTGGGAGTATTTTTATTTAGTTTACATGTTGTGTTTTTTATTTTCAACAATGAGATTTACAAAAGCGTTGATGATTATCTCATTTATTTTATACTGTTACGTTAGTATCACTCGTGGATATCGGATTCAAATGATACAGATGACAATTCTATTTTTTATCCTTTATTTGGATGGGTTATTTAAGAACATGTATCTGGTTTTAGGTTTAATATTTGGGTTACTTTCTATGGAGGTATTAGGCGTGTTAAAGATGATTGGAGGCCGTGACACTTCAAAGATTATGGACACATTATCCGGATTTGATAATTTTCTTTTGACTACACAAACAGAAGTTTTTTATTCCACTACTGCAGTGCTAGGTTTAGTTGAAAAGAATGTTATAGGCCTACAGATTCAAGCAGAAACATTTATCGGATTCCTTATCAACATCATAGCCCCATCTGGATTGATGTGGAATGGCTCAAGACTATTAGACCATATCTCGAAATATGCGGGCATTGGCGGTGGAGGATATTGTTTTGGTTATACATATTTTTGGATGGGTTATTTGGGTATAATTCTTTTAGCACTTTATATTGGCTGGCTTCTCAATTCAATTTTGTCCAAAAATAATTTACTGCTATTAGTTATAATATTAACTATAAGTGTTTGCCCCAGGTGGTTCGCTTATGAGCCTGCGAATTATTTGTTCAGACTGGAAATATGGTTAGTAATTATGTATAGCTTTATTTTACTTTTTCTTAAAAAGCCGCATGAGCAACAAGCCCCGACTGTTAATAATTGACTTCACAGATTTCTTTGGTGGTGGCCAGAAATTCATTCAAAATTTATCATCAAGTTTGCGTAATGAATACATTTTTTACTATGCTATTTCAAGTATTAAACTTATTGAAAATTTACAATCGAACAATGTTTTATATATTGAAGGAAAGCTGAGTAAGTCCCTTCACTCTGTGATAAAGATTAATAAATTTATATCTAAAAACAACATTGATATTTCCATTTTAAATGGCAATAGAGCTATTTATTTCTCATCATTATTCAGCTGGGCAGTCGTCAAGATCGCATATAAGCATACAAGCAATAATGCGTTTAAAGGAGTGCTCAAAAAAATGCTCGCATCAGTTTTCCTGAATATTAATTATCTTTTTTGTAATAAAGTTGTTCTTCTTTATGAAAAATCTCGCAAAGAAGTATTTTTTAACAAGAGAAACGTGCATGTGGTGCCTAATTTTGTTACAGTTGAAAATAGTGGTGAAGTAAACAGGTCATTAAACAATGATTGTATTAGGATAACTACCATATCCAGGTTAGACCCTGACAAAGGATTAGACTGGTTACTTTTGTGTTTTTATGAGACTCAAAAGTTATCAGGGAGATCTATAGAGTTGGTCATTGCAGGTGATGGACCGAGTAAAGTGAGTTTAGAGGCTTTGTCTCTGAAGCTCGGAATAAAAAACATTACCTTCTTGGGGTTTATCGATTCGGTCGCAACATTACTAAATTCATCTGATATTTTCGTTTTACCTTCGAAGTTTGAATCGTTCCCATTAACTATTTTGGAAGCAATGAATTATAACCTCCCTATAGTCGCAACAAATACTGGAGGAATCAGCGAATTGGTTCAACATAACTTAAATGGATTCGTTGTCGAGTTTAATGATAGTCACTCTCTCTCAAAATATTTATTGGCCCTAATTGAAAATAAAGAAAGACGGATTTTAATGGGAACTGCTTCATACCATAGAGCTATGAATCATTTTACTGAACGGCACTTTAAAGAAAAATTGGTAAAAGTCCTGGAAAAATAGTTATTAGGTAGTCACAGAGTTTAGAGGACCAATAATTTCAAATTGATGCATGTTTGTTGTAGGTTCATATCTTCATGGAGTTCTGCCATACTGTTGAGAGAAAGCTAGAAATATTATTTACAATCGTGGGCTGTGTTTAACCCAGTAATAAGCAAAGGTGAAAAAACAAGTATTAGTCGTAAGTCCTGGATTTCCATACCCACCTGTAGACGGCCATAAATTGAAACTCTACAATTTGATATCACAATTATCTTTACACTTCGATGTGGATTTACTCGTTATATCGAATGAGAATGTTAGTAAAGAAGCCTCTTCTTTTCTCAATAAGACCTGCAGAACGGTCACTGTTTTTCCCAGATCCCGGTTCTTATCTTTTTTAAACGTATTTCTAGCTTTTTTCCAAGGCTCCATGCCGCTTCAAGTCGCTTACTATTCCTCGGAAAAAGTAAACAAATACATTAAGAGCGGAGAATCGCATTACGATTCCATCATATTAAATTTGATCCGAACAGCTGGTTACGCAAGACCGGTTTTTGAACATAAAATTATTCTAGATCTCGTAGATTCAATAGCTATCAATTACATGAGATCACGAAAAAGAACTTCGTCGATTTTCTTTAAATACATCTACACAATTGAAGCGAAACGGCTGTTAAAATATGAGAAAAAGATGGTTCAACATGCTAAGTGTACATTGTTTGTAAATAAAGACGAAGCTCTGTATTACTCAAAATTTGGTAATGTCGAGTGGCTGCCTAATGGAGTAAATAGTGCATTGCTTAAGAAAGCAAGCATCGGTAGAAAAAAGCATTTTTGTTTTTTTGGTGCTATGTTTTATCAACCAAACATTGATGCAGTCAAGTGGTTTGTTGCGAACGTGCTCCCATTGGTCAACCCGGAAATTACCTTCTATATAGTGGGGGTCAATCCATCCAGATCTATTCGTAGTCTTGAAAACGAACGGATTAAAGTAACCGGTTTTCTGGACGATCCATATGAACTAATACAGACAGGCCTATGTACAGTTGCACCAATGCAAACTGGCGGTGGAATACAGAATAAGATATTGGAATCAATGGCTCTGGGACAGCTAACAATTACAAACAATTTGGGGGCCAGACCTATAGTTGGATCTGTGCCAATGAATCATTTCTTAATAGCGAATACGCCTATCGAATTTGCCTCTTTAATTAATGCAATTTACGAAAACCCTACTGACTTTGATCATATTAAAACAAACGCGAGGGACTTCATTTTACAGCAATTTTCATGGAAATCATACGGCGATTCTCTTAAAGCAATAATTGAAGCATGAACATAATCTCAACGGGTACCTCGGGCTTCGTCGGCACGAATTTAGTTTCCTATCTGAAAGAAAAATCTGATTTCGATATTAAGACGTTAATTCTCAGAGACGACTGGAACATTACCCATTTAGAGTCTTTTGATTGCATAATCCATCTTGCAGGAAAAGCTCATGATTTAAAAAACACAACAAACGCCGAAGAGTATTACCAGGTAAATACTGAATTGACAAAAAAGCTTTATGATGCTTTCTTAAAATCAAATGCAAAAAAATTTATATTTATCAGCTCGGTCAAAGCTGCCGCCGACTCAGTTGAATCAATATTAACTGAAGATGCTAAACCTTTACCCCAAACACATTACGGTAAATCAAAACTTTTAGCAGAACAATACATTCAATCACAAACCCTGCCAGCAGGTAAATCGTATTATATTCTTCGTCCTTGTATGATACATGGTCCAGGTAACAAGGGCAATCTAAATCTACTATACAATTTCGTTAAGAAAGGAATCCCCTACCCCTTAGCTGCTTTTGAAAATAAGCGCTCCTTCTTAAGTGTAGAAAACCTTTGCTTTGTGATCAAAGAACTGTTAGATCAAAATGTCCCATCAGGCATCTATAATATTGCAGATGATGAAAGCCTATCAACAACAGAACTGGTCATGGAAATTGCATTGAATCTGGGCTTGAAGCCTAAACTATGGCATATTTACCCCGCAATAATAGAAGGTATCGCTAAAGTTGGCGAAGCCCTAAAACTCCCTTTAAATCCAGAACGATTAACGAAATTGACCCAAAGTTATCAAGTTTCTAACCTTAAAATTATACGCGCCATAGGTAAAGTACTACCCTTTTCTGCTAGACAAGGGCTCACAAAAACTTTGCGGTCTTTCACAACTAGGGATTTTTAATTTGCGGATCAGCAAAAACGATTAATTATAAGCCCTATAACTAAATCTAACTGCGGTTTAAAGAAGTGAGTATCGAAATAAAAGCCTGTCATTCCGAAAAATGCAACTAAAAAAAAGGAAATCGTTGTTCTAGTGAACAATAAAAATCTATTTTTACAACATAAATTGGCAAAGAACGAAATTTTAAGCCCGTAATTTCGATTAATTTTTGTCGGGCTGTAGCTGGCAATTTCACTGAGATTTTCGTACGTTTCAAACCAGATTTTGCCAGTAAGGCATTGGTATATATTTAAAATGATAAATTAATGAGATTAGGAGTCGACGCACGAATGATGTATGGAGCCTGGCAACATCGTGGAATAGGAAGATACACTGCTTCTATTCTCGCACCCCTGCCCAAGGAAGCGGTAATAGCGCTTTTGCCTCACGGACAATCTTTAGACACTTATAGGTGCATTTCTGCCGGTAATAGTTTCTTTCCTTGGTGGGAACAAAAAATATTGCCTTCATTAGCAAAGAAGGCAGATCTAACATATTTATTGTGCCCGTCAATTACATCACCAGTAACTAAAATTAGCAAGGTAAAAAAGATAGTAGTTATTTACGATTTGATATTCATGCAATCATTTAAGGACTTGCCCGTATCACATTCCTTATATAATAATCTTGGACGCCTATACAGACGTTTTACAGCTCCAAAGGCTTATTCATCTGCTGATATATTGATTTCAATATCAGAATATTCTAAAAATGAACTTCATGAGAGATTTGGTATTTCAAAAGACCGCGTTCACGTAATCCCCTGCAGTATTACGCATGACTGGTTTGTTGAGAAGCCTGTTCCTGCCCAGCACAGGGAGCCTTATTTATTAACAGTAACTGGCGATGGTCCCAGTAAAAACCTTTCAGGGCTGCTTGAAGCATATGCAAAAAGTGTTAATAACCACGGCATAACTAATTTTAAGTTGCGAATCGTGGGAGTTGCTCAGTCTTCGCAAAGCTTTTTTATAAATAAAGCTAAGTCACTTGGTATAGAAGATCAGATAGTTTTTGAAAAATTTATAAGCAACGAGGGTTTGCAAAATTTGTATAGAAAAGCTTGGGCATCGATTTCACTCTCTCTGTATGAGGGCTTTGGAATACCCATTGTAGAAGCTATGGCGAGTGGAACACCTGTTGTTTGTAGTAATACAACATCACTGCCAGAGGTAGCAGGCGACGTTGCTATTTTTGCAAACCCGAGGGACATAGACAGCATGTCGGGTTCTATTTTAAAGATAATTCGGGCATCCCCGGAAGAAAGGGATAAAATTGCTTTAAGTGGAATGATGAGGTCAAAAATCTTTAGTGAAGAAGTTGTATCCCAAAAAATAAAAGATTTTTGGTCCAAACTATCCAACCAATAGGGAACTGTCAAATAAAAGCGATGTTAGTCAGTTCCTCGAGTGCTCTTAAGCAAGCGCTGGAGCTAGGGTGACAATAAGAAACGTTTATTACCTGTGAAAACCATTTACACATGAAGAAAGCTTTAATTTGTGGAGTGTCGGGCCAAGACGGGGCATATTTATCAAAACTGCTCCTTGAAAAAGGATATGAGGTCTACGGAGGATCACGAGATGCACAGGTCTCTAGTTTTTCAAATCTTATTAGACTTAATATTAAGGAATCGGTTCAGCTATTATCACTTAATCTTCATGACTTCCGAAGTGTTTTACAAACTATTATGCGTGTAAAGCCAGATGAGATATATAATTTAGCAGGGCAGTCATCAGTAGGACTATCATTTGAGCAGCCTGTTGAAACTTTCGATAGCATTATATTAGGAACTATCAACCTTTTAGAATCAATTCGTTTTAGTAACTTACCGATAAAGCTTTACAGCGCTGGATCAAGTGAGTGTTTTGGCGATACAGAAGGGTCAGAAGCCAATGAAATCACCCCTTTCAGGCCACGAAGCCCCTATGCAGTAGCAAAGTCTACATCATTCTGGCAAATTGCAAACTACAGGGAAGCATATAATTTATATGCATGCACCGGCATATTGTTTAATCATGAATCTCCATTGAGGGGGAATCGTTTTGTTACAAAAAAAATTATTTCAGCTGCATGTGACATTTATAAAGGAAGCGATAAGAAGCTTGTTTTAGGGAATATCGAAATTGCCCGCGACTGGGGTTGGGCTCCCGATTATGTAGAAGCAATGTGGCTCATGCTACAACATAGTCAGCCTGACGATTATGTAATTGCGACCGGTGAAACTCATAAACTTAAAGATTTTATTGATATAGCGTTTAGAAGATTAAATTTAAATTGGCAAGATCATGTTGACATTGACCTAACTCTTTACAGGCCAACTGATCTTAAATCAGGACGGGCAAATGCTTCGAAGGCAAAAGAAATATTAGGGTGGTCTTCAAAATGTAGCTTCGACCAAATTATTGCGAATATGATAGAGGACGAACTTCAGTTACGCAAGTGACCATTCTCCTTGAAATCTGCGTCTGGAACTCCCTTATTCCATAGTTTTCGAGGAAGTACAAGAGTGTGATCTTTATCGTGTTCATCAAACTGATCGATTTTAATAAGGGAGCGATCATATACAATCAAGTCCTGAATGTATTAAGATGATTTACAGATTTTATAAATTACACTTTCCTAGTGGCTGATATTCCTTTTGTTCCACTTAATTCTCGGAGATATTTTACTAATCAAAGCTCACCTTTGACTACTTTTATTATATTTGGCTCCGGGAATAAGGGTTCTTAAGCCAAAGGATGGTAAGAAAGTTTAGTATATTGTTATTACTGTCTCACTTACGAAATGCTAATTAAGCGCAAACTATCTCTCTTTTAAACAAAGAGGAATTATACTTAGGTGGCAATTTATATTGGTACTTTAAAATATATCAAGTTATCCGTTTGATTTTTATCAAAGGTATTTAACAGATAAAGTCGCTTACTGTCATAAATAATAATAATGATTGCAAAAATTAAAGAAGTTTGTTTAAATAAGGGTATATCAATTGGTATGGCTACGGTGGATGCTCAATTAAAAGAGTTTTTCCAAAAAGTAAGACCATGCACAACAGATCATAAATTAATACGGGTAGGTGGAGAAAAAGATGCAGGTTATCTGATACCAGACGATCTTGAAGGTATAAAAACCTGTTTTTCTCCGGGAGTATCTCTTGAAGCATATTTTGAGAATGATTTATCAAAAAGAGGAATAAAATCTTTTCTAGCGGACTATTCAGTAGAATTCCCCCCTATTCATAATCCTTTATTTTCTTTTGAAAAAAAATATCTAGGAATGGAAAACGATTCAATGTTTATGACTCTCGAAAGTTGGGTCAACGAAAGTTTAGATGTTGGAAACGAATCAGACATGATTCTTCAAATGGACATTGAAGGTGGCGAATATAATGTACTTATCGATACCTCAAATGATCTTTTTAAAAAGTTCAGAATAATAATTATTGAGTTTCATAATCTTAATTTCCTGTTTCATCAATTTGGATTTCAAATGATTTCAGCATGTTTTTATAAACTTTTGAAAAATTTCCAGATTGTCCACATTCACCCTAACAACGTTTCAAATCCAATACACTATAAAAACTATATGACTTTTCCTGAAATGGAATTTACTTTTTTAAGAAAAGACAGAATTACAACTTATGAACCTAATTTGTCATTTCCTCATGAACTTGACCGGAAAAATTCTGAAAATAAAAAGGACATAGTTTTACCGGATTGCTGGTATAAATAAGCTAATCCCCATCTCGCCACCGATAACTGATTCAGTCTCCTTACGCCTTAATTCTCAAAACGATGCACCAAATTTTTTATTTACTTAACACTGATTTGGTTAAGGTTTCTAATAGGGCACTCACCGCTAGAAACATACCGCCTTATTCAAATATAAAGAATGGCAGAACCGGCCCCAGTACTTTCGTATCCTGTGACTTGGTTAGCAGTTATTAATTTCAAAGTCGAAACATGATGGAGTGGTAAGAAGCAAGGCTATCTATTCGGTGCTTTCAGGAAGCATGGAAAGCCAGAAAGTAGTGGCATTTACTTTGCTAGACCCCAGAATTAAATTATTAAAAACCCGCCGTCATGAAGATATCTGGGTTAAGTGAACTGATAACTATAAATGGATTGGGTAGTGTCCCATGAACTGTGTCATGATCTAAAATAATGCTTCTCAACCCCAATATTTCTTTAAGTATTCTGTCACAAAGAGAATATATAATTGTGAAACAGCCATCAATTATGGATAGTCATGGTCCATTTACTGATATTTGAATAACCAGATACATCAGTGTTAGCAAGGCCTGGTCGAACGGAAAAGCGCCTTTTGTTTTTAGTGATTTTACTGATCTGTCGATGCACTCCCTCAATGGGTTATAGTAGAGTATATGATTTTTGGATAACCTGATCATATTCAAAGAAACCAGATAAGTAAGCTAGTTATCCAACCACGTTTTACAGATAAGAGGATATTTCTTGCCCCATTTCTGCTCAAGCTCCAGCCGTTCATACCTTATTAAACAGTAAAGAAAATACTACTGGCAAAAACAGCAAAATTAATTGAATTTATTCGAAATTTGATTTTGGGTGTCCCAGTGCGGAAAACAGGAAGACACCAATTTATTTTATTCATCATTGTTGGTTATGCTTAACCAAAAGCATCCTCTGTTTATATTGAACCATCAGATCACTGGCTTGTATTTGAGGAAGCCTTTTCGGCTTTCTATTGTCTTGATGGTTGGGCTGTTAAATTAAAAACATCTTCAGCAAACCTCTTCAGCGTTTGCCATGGATCCTAGAAAACAATTATGGTTTAGGCCATTTTTATATATATGTCTCCGAATTCAGACTCAATAAATTCAGGAGTTTGGATAAACAAGATAAACTCTTTTCCAGGTGCCCAATTATCTAACTTGAATTCCATTGATTCACCTATACAATAATTACAGGTTAAGTTCGGGTCGCGCTTAATTAAGCTTTGTAAACAAGCTATCGCTTTGTGAAGTTGCTCCGGTACAGCATATTCAATGCTGATATAATTGACTTTAGTAGATAACCCTTTCAAAACCTCTTCTTCATATCCCTCAACATCAATTTTAATAAATTTTGGACAACCAAACTGAGCTATCAGATTGTCTAAAGTTGTAATCTCAATCTTTTGGATCTTCTCCCAGTTATGTTGAGAAAATCTCCCACTTGCCTTCATTGATTCTATAAAGTCAGTTGAAAACGAAGACAAGGTATGAGCATCAGAAATAAACATGTTCTTAACTTCTTCCTTTGCACCTAACCCTTTTGGAACAATGAATATTTTACTACCAAATTTCGACTTCAGGTATTGATGACAATTCGTTTGGGGCTCCACTGCAACAACCTTCGCGTCTATTTTCAAAAAAGCAGCGACCCTATTGCCTAAATTAGCCCCGACGTCAAAAACAAGATCGTTAGCTGTTAAGAAAGTTGAGTAGAATTTCACTCTTTCATTAACCAGCTTGTCTGGATGTATGACATCCAACAGTTTTTGCTTCAATGTAAACGGCAAAATTTTTTTCAAAAAAGATTTCATATTTCGAATTAGCTGCAAATATATTTTATTTTAGTTAATAGGTTATTGTTATTACCATAATTTGATTATAAGATCATTTGATGAACAGTTTTAAAAGTATTTGAAAATGGACAATGCCTATTCCTCACTGGAGTTTGACATTAACTCAATTTTATGTTATGTTTAAAGACAGGCTAAAGGTGCGCTTGCAAAATGCATAGCTACTGCAATGTGGGAAACCTCCTTCAGGGTTTTCCACATTCAAACCGCTCAAAAGCAACAACTGACACAGTTTGTTTTACACTTCCTTGTTAAATGCAATAATTTAAACTTTATCATGTCCAAACCACTAATTTATCTCTGTATCCTCTTACTGCTCTTTTTCCTGGAGCTTTTGTATTTCCGTATTGCAGACCGTCTTAACATTATCGATGAACCGAACGATCGCAGCTCCCATACTAAAACCACTATCCGAGGCGGAGGCATCATCTTTAGCCTGGCAGCATTCCTCTGGTTTGCTTATTCCGATTTTTCTTATCCTTATTTCATCACAGGTCTTATCCTTATCGCAGCCATCAGCTTCATCGACGACGTAACGACCTTAAAAAGCAGTATCCGTTCTGTAGTACATCTTTTGGCGGTCAGTCTCTTGTTGTACCAACTGAACCTCAACCTTACCTGGTTTTGGTTCCCGCTCATTATGATACTAGTTATTGGAACCATCAACGCTTATAACTTTATGGATGGTATCAACGGCATCACCGGCGGATACAGCCTGGTCGTGCTTGCTACTTTGTTTTTTGTAAACAGGTATATACTCATGTTCACTTCAGAAACATTGATGGTTTCTTCTCTGCTTTCACTGCTGGTATTTAACTTCTTTAATTTTCGAAAAAAAGCGAAATGCTTTGCTGGTGATGTGGGAAGTGTAAGTATTGCCTTTATAATTTGCTTTATATTAATTCAATTAATCGCGCAGACAGGAAATTTGCTATTTCTAGCTTTGTTACTCATTTATGGGCTTGACGCAGTCACCACAATAATCTTCCGGCTAATTCGCAAGGAAAACATTTTCGAGGCGCATCGTTCGCATTTTTATCAGTATCTGGCTAATGAAAGAGGATTGCCGCATTTGGGGGTGTCGATAATGTACGCAGTACTGCAGAGTCTAATAAATATAGCTGTTATTTACGCTTGTCCTCTTGGTTCTGATTTCTTTGAAAGTTTGTGGATATTGCTCGCAGGAATTGTGTTTAGCGGGCTTGTGTTTGTTGGAATACGGCTGGCTTTGGAAGGGAAAAAGCGATTGTTTGGAGTGGGGTGAGCTGGTGATAGCGAGTTAATACCCAGGAATAGTCATTTCCAATTTGAATCATCGTTACACAATACCGTCATTGCACTTAATTGGCAATTATATAGCGATATACTGGCATAGATTGCTTGAGCACTGCTTTAGGATTCCTGCCTGCGCAGAATGATGTGAGGGGCAATGGGCATTCGGGCTAGATCGGCAATCGTAAAGTGCCATACCAAACTGGGTGTTTATTACCATAGCTTTAGAAATCCTGCCTTCTAAGGATTGATGCAGGGCGCTCGTCACAAAAACCGGCTCGGCAATGGTTGGCGTTATATTGGTACGAAAGTTTTTACTGCCACTTTAGGATTCCTGCTGCGCAGGAACGACTAGAAGGACGAAGGGTTCTTCAAGCGTTATAATAGTATGAGTGTTTGATTAACACTTGGATTTTCTGTGGATTAACGAAGAGAGATGTAGGAAAATTTTGTGTGGCAAGTTGGCCGCATTTAAGTTTCTTCGCCTTGCGGGAAAATTAAACTTGAGGGGAGAATCATTTTTGAATTTAGGCTTCTTAGGCACTTCATCTCTCAAACCATTTCGTATTATTGTTTATTAAATGATAATTATGAGACCTGCACTTATTCTATTAACAGCTGTTTTACTTTTTTCTGGTTGTGCCAGCACACAATTAAACAAACATCCTAATAGTTCGACTTGGAAATCTTTATTTAAAGAGGACTTTTCAGATGCTATTGCTCCAACAGGGGAAGTTTGGACCTTTGAAAACGGTGTTTTGACCGCAAGCAAAGACGAAAATCTTTATAGCAAGCAGCAGTATAATGACTTTATAATTGACCTTGAATTTAAAACAGCAGAGGGTACGAACAGTGGAGTTATAGTACATGTAAGTGATACAAAAAACTGGATTCCTAATAGTGTAGAAGTTCAAATTGCGGATGATTTTGCTGACCAATGGTCTAAGGCACCAAAAAACTGGCAATCCGGTGCTGTGTTTGGTCATCAAGCTGCTACTAAAAGTAATGTTAAAAAGCCGGGGGAGTGGAACCGATATACCGTAACTTGTAAAGGAAAAATGATTTGGGTAGTATTGAACGGCGAATTAGTGAACGAATTTGACATGAGCAAATTTACATCGGCCAAAACTAATCCTGATGGAAGTGAAATCCCCGGCTGGTTAAGCAATCCTTTGGCTTCGTTACCACTTAGAGGTCATATTGGTTTACAAGGAAAACATGCAGGTGCTCCAATCTATTTTCGTAATATTAGAATTAAGGAGCTATAATTGCCCTGCTTAGGCTTAAAGCAGGGGGTGGAAATCCTTATTGTCTAGTGTTCGACAGGCCCTGCGGAATATCAAACAAGGATTTTGAAACTAGGCTTCAAGTTATTTATAAACCAAATTATTATCTCGGTACGCGGGCTTATTGAGATACCAGTCTGCGTAGCCTAAGCCTGCTCTCCACTTATCGAGATGAAGGTATGTATTACTGATCAGTAAGTGTTCTTCCCCCATCTCTTTTAAGATATAAGCCAGACGGGAATTCTCCATATAGTTCTGGATCGGCGTTTCTGGGAGTGCCTTTTATTAATTATGCCACTACTTTATTACAGATAGATCGGTGATTATCAACTTATTTTAGCTAAAAAAGCTAGCTGAAGCCGAACGTACCATCTAAAATACCTGAAGGGATCATCGCCCAAATCAAAACTGTTTATATAGTCAGGATGATAAAAGCCTTTGACGTCTTTGGCGGGACATGTTTGTCCTTCTTTGCAGTTTTGCGGTAACATTACAATTAAACAATATATACAAAAGAGATATATTTTCATATCGACTATTTTAAGGTGGATGTGCGTGGAAGATAAAGTCTTCAATAGATCTTATTGATGGGTATAAATCGACGCAATCCTCATCATGCTTAAGTCTACATACAATGGTACCAAGTCCCTTTTCCTTTGTCCCCCAAAATTTGCTTTTCATTCCTACGTAAGAGCGCTCATAGCTCTCTCACTCTTCCCCCACTAAAATTATTCCACCCAAATTTGCTTTTCCATTTTTCAGAAATTCAAAAGTTATTCTGTCTGTCTGGCAATCAATAAACTTTAGCTTTTTTAAACTTCCGCCCTTAAAGAAGGTATTGGTAAGCCTTGCATTTTGAAATGTTACACGCGAAAAGGAGCAATTCTCAAAAGCGCAGTTGTTCAGTATACCTTCGAAAACGATGTTATCGATAGCTGAACCGATAAACGCAGTATTATCTAATACGGCATTTTGGATGGTATTCTTCACGAACGAACAAGATCTCAGTGCTGCGTCGCTAAAATCTGCACCCGAGAAATCGCAACCTTCAATATGGCAGCCCGAAAATACTGTACCTTTCAATGAACTGTCATTAAAAAGATTACGGGTCACTTCCGACCGTTGAATCTGGCTCCCGCTGATGTTAGAACCACGAAAGTCACATCGCTCTAAATGATTCCCCTTGAGAAGGAGTTCCGACAGATCTGAATCAACAAATTTGGAGCCCTGCAAGTTAGAACCACTAAAGCGCTCATGGAGATTTTTCAGCCCGGAAAAATCAGCGTCTACCCAGTTCCCGCCAGACATATTCCAACTCAGCTTATTCTTCTCCCCTCCTAAAGAGGTATCAATTGGCTTATTAATCTCTACAGAAGCTATCTCAGCGCCTCGCGCCTCAAAGTCGTTCGAAAAATAGTTCAGGTCCACGCCCAGAATTTTGGCGAGGCGGTTAAACGTCATAATATCGGGAACCGACTCGCCGCGCTCCCATTTTCCAACGGCTTGCGGACTGATAAACAATCCCTCCGCCAGTTGCGCCTGAGAGATATTCATTTTCCTCCTTGCTTCGGCAATCTTATTGCCAATCATTTTAGTTTCCATGTGTAATCATTATATTTTTTCGGTACAGCAAAACTAGGTGGATTAATTTCCAGGTACATTAAACATACAGCTACTCTTGGTTGTAATCTCACCACTTTTAGTTGTTTTAGGTAAGGTTCAGTAGCATTAGTTATTTTGAAGCCAGAAATGCCGCTCTATATTCTTTTACAAGCTTGTTCTATTACCAACAAAGATTATTCAGATTGTAAGTCTTCAAACCGTACTATGAACCTTTTTAAAAAAGTGGTGATATGCCTTGGTCGGACCTAAGTCAGGAGTTAGCCAACGCTCGGTTCGAAATAGTGCTAGCATCAATCCGTACAATGATGTACATTAGTATCCCTTAGCAAGCTACCCATCAACAGTTATGTATCAGATTTCACCTGAAGTACTTCAGTATTTGGTCACCGCGCCTCCTACTATACTCGTAGCGCCCGATGCTCCAAAATTTACGATAATTTATGCAAATCCAGCCTATCATGAGGCCACTCTGACAACCCCTGAAGATATTGTGGGTTTAGGATTTTTAGAGGCCTTTCCCGAAAGTCCTGAAGACCCCGATGGCGACAATGTTTACGTGTTACGAACCAGTTTGACAGCATGTATTTCTACGAGGAAAAGGGTAGAACTTCCTGGAAAAAGATACGATATCCCCATTCGCGGGACAGACAAATTCGAAACTAAGTATTGGCAGGCATCCAATAATCCAGTGTTTGACGAGAACGGGGAAATAGCCTATATTTCTCACGTAACCGTCGAAATTACCGGCGCATACGATCTTGCTAAAAAAGAGCGAATTGCCCGCGAAGTGACCGAAGCTAAGCGTCGAGACCTCCATTCGCTTCTAATGGAAGCTCCCGCAGCTATTACGATTCTTGATGGTCCGGATTTTATATACGATTTTCAGAACGCCATGCACCGGCGCATTTTCCCTGATCGCGAGCTTTTGGGCAAGAAATTGACCGATGCGTTTCCCGAGCTGAGGGAAAGCTATATCCTGCCGATATTAAGGGGTGTGTTTGAAAAGGCAGAAACCTATATGCAGAAGGAGGTTAGAATCTCACCTACTCTGCAAGAAGACGGGCCACTTAAGGATGTATTCTGGAACTTTATTTATAAACCGCGATACAATTCGTCGAATGAAATAGACGGGATAGTAGTTTTTGGCTACGATGTAACCGGACATGTGACGAGCAGGCAGAAGGTGGAAGAAAGTGAAAAAAGGCTTCAAACAATTTTGGAGACTATGGCCGAAGGAATCGGAATTGTGAACAGGGAGGGAAAAATTATATATGCCAATCCAATGGCAGAAAAGCTATTGGGACTAAATAAAGATGAAATTACCCAACGCAGTTATTACGACCTACGGTGGAAAAACGTGAGAGTAGATGGTATACCTCTGCCCCGTGAAGACCACCCTATCTACATTAGCATGGAGACTGGCGAAGCTGTGTTCGACCAAGAAATAGGGGTGCAACCTCCTGATGCAGAACCGGTCTTTATCTCCATAAATGCTGCTCAGCTTAAAGCTGAGGATGGAAAAGTTACCGGCGCGATAGGAACTTTCATGGATGTTACACAAAGAAGGAAAACAGCGAGGTTGAAAGACGAGTTTATTAGTACAGTTAGCCATGAATTAAAGACACCGGTTACTTCTATTAAGGCCTATCTACAGCTTTTGGCTCGTTCTTTATCCGGATACGAAAATGCCGATACCTCACGTTTTCTGGACAGGTTAGGAGTGCAGGTTAACAGACTTGAGAGCCTAATCAGAGACTTTCTGGATGTTACCAGGATTGATTCTGGTAAATTAGTGCTAAAGGCCACTGAGTTTGACATGGAAATTGTGTTGACAGATCTTATCAATGACTTGCAACTACATACACCCACTCACAAGTTACTGATAACACAAAGCGAGTCCATAACAGTGTCGGCAGATCAGAATAGAGTTGTGCAGGTGCTTACCAATTTGATAACGAATGCTGTAAAGTACTCTCCGGATGCGAATGAAATCTTAATCACATTAAGGAAAGAAGACACTCGCCTGGTATGCAGCGTAAAAGACTTTGGAATTGGAATCGCGCAAAGCCACCAAAAGCTGGTATTTGACCGCTTTCACCAGGCTGGTAATGCCCACAAAGGGGCCGGTTTAAGCTTAGGCCTCGGATTGTATATTTCAAAAGAAATAGTTGAGAAGGGCGGAGGGGAAATCTGGCTTAATAGTGCCCCCGGCAAAGGCTCGACTTTCTACTTTAGTATTCCGCTCTGATATTAGGAAAAATCAAGAGACACACGTCATCCCATTGATTACGGAACATGTCGAACAGTGGGGATCGCCGATTCATCCATTTTTAATTGCGATTACCCTCGCTGCCTACATTGTATTTAAGCGGCTTTGTTGGATTTATCGCTAACTATTAACCATAATAAACATCCTGTTAATTCAACAAAGAAAACCACAATGAGTGGCGCGTTGTAGTTACCCGTTATATCGATAACCTTTGCAAAAATGATTGCTAGAAAAAAAGCACCCATCTGTTGCAAAAGTTCATGGCGCCCGTAACAGTTCCGGCATTATTGCGACCAATATCGGCGCACACCGTGTAAGCTCCCCCGTTTTTTGAGCCATTCAAAAGTTGACTCGCTAATTTATTAATTCGGGTAATAAATCCATAGGTGTTTTGAAATTTAGTGCCTCATGAGGTCTGTGGTAATTGTAATCAACCATCCATTCATCCGCTT
>DASWMZ010000096.1:0-27749 GCA_036399495.1 Pedobacter sp. | reverse complement strand
TTTGTATTGTCTTTATGATCTTCCATAGCTTCTTTTGATAGATGTTATGTTAAAACACTGTTAAGGCTGGTATAGTTTCATAAATTATAACGAAAGCGAAATGCGCTAGCTATCAATAAAATAATCGAAAAATTTCTTTTGTATATAATCTATTTCCATACCTTTGCAATCCCAATTCAACGTTGGGAAAAAGGAGAAAAATTAATTAATGGCCAAAAAACAAGAAGCAGAAAAGGAGTTAATCGCTAAATCAGCAGAACTTCTTGGCGAAGAAACCACAAGGGTTACGGAAAAAGAAAACATTGAATCAGAAGCTGATTCATTGTCAATTGAAGACATTAAGTCTAAAACGCTGATCACCCCATCGGGAGATTTCGATTGGGATGCAAGCGACAAAGGATTTGGCAATTACAGCCAGGAAGAGCGTTCAAGCCTTGAGCAAATGTATGCCGGTACTTTCAACCAGATCAATAAAGGGGAAATTATCAGCGGTATTGTTGTTAATATTAACAGCAAAGATGTGATACTTAACGTTGGTTTTAAATCAGACGGTATGGTTTCTCTATCTGAATTCCGTGATACTCCTGATCTTAAAATTGGTGATTCGGTTGATGTATTTGTAGAATCACAAGAAGATCTTAATGGACAATTGGTTCTTTCACGCAAACGCGCAAAAACTCAACGGTCTTGGGAGCTTATCAATGAAGCTCTTGAAAATGACATTATCATTAACGGTTATGTTAAAAGCCGTACAAAAGGTGGTCTTATTGTTGACATTATGGGTGTTGAGGCTTTCTTGCCAGGCTCTCAGATTGACATTAAGCCAATCCGCGACTATGATATATACGTAGGAAAAACAATGGAATTCAAAGTTGTAAAAATCAACCATGAATTTAAAAACGTTGTTGTTTCACATAAAGTTCTTATTGAAGACGATCTTGAAAACCAAAAAACAGAAATTGTTGCTAAACTAGAAAAAGGACAGGTTCTTGAAGGAACTGTTAAAAACATTACTGATTTCGGTGTATTTATAGATCTTGGTGGTGTTGATGGATTACTTCACATTACTGATATTTCATGGGGACGTATTGAGCATCCGAAAGAAGTATTATCACTTGATCAGAAGATCAACGTTGTGGTACTTGATTTTGATGATGAGAAAAAACGTATCGCCCTTGGTTCAAAACAACTTACTTCTCATCCTTGGGAATCTTTAGATACTAACATTGCTGTTGGATCTCAGGTTAAAGGTAAAATTGTTACTGTTGCAGATTATGGTGCATTCCTTGAAATCACTCCAGGTGTTGAAGGTTTGATCCACGTATCAGAAATGTCATGGTCTCAAAACCTGCGTAACCCCCAAGACTTCCTTAAAGTAAGTGATGAAATTGAAGCTCAGGTTTTAACATTAGATCGCGATGAGCGCAAAATGAGCCTTGGTATCAAACAATTAACTCCAGATCCTTGGAAAGACATCGCTGCGAGATATACTGTTGGCAGTCAGCACAAAGCGGTCGTTAAGAATATGACCAACTTTGGTGTTTTTGTTGAGATCGAAGAAGGAATTGACGGCTTAATTCACATATCAGATCTATCATGGTCTAAGAAAGTTAATCACCCTAATGAATTTACCAAAGTAGGTGAAGTATTAGATGTGGTTGTATTGGAATTAGACGAAGATAACCGCAAGTTAAGTTTGGGACATAAGCAACTTGAGGAAAACCCTTGGGAAACTTTTGAAACCATCTTTACTTTAGATTCCATTCATGAAGGTACTGTTCTTAAAGTAACGGAGAAAGGTGCAATCATTGCTCTTCCATACGGTGTTGAAGGATTTGCTCCAAGCAAACATACTGTAAAAGAAGATGGTGCTGTTCTTAAAGCTGAAGAAGCTACTAGTTTCAAAATCATTGAATTTAACAAAGAGTCTAAACGTATTGTAGTATCTCACTCTCGTATATGGGAAGAAGCCAGAAATGAGGCCCGTAACGAAGAGAGAGCGCAGAAACAAAAAGATGTGAAAGCAACTACAAGCGCAGTGAAGAAAGTTAAAGATTCAGTTGAAAAATCAACTTTAGGTGACCTTGATGTATTAGCTCAACTAAAAGAGCAAATGGAAGGTGCCGAAGTTAAGGCTGCTGCTAAAAAGCCTGCTGCTAAAAAAGCAACTGAAGAAGAAGGAGCTGAATAATAATTGAAACCTCGTAATATTAACCCTTGCTGTATTCAGCAGGGGTTTTTTGTTTTACTGTCATCGGATGAATGGCAGATTGAATGTAGTAAGGCCGATGACTAGGTTGCCTAATAAAATTCTCATCAATCTGATTAATTTTTTACCTTTGCCCAAATCATAACTGATGCAAAACTTAACCCTTTTAGACGGCCAAAAGTTTCAGATAACCATCAAGCGCCTCTGCCATCAGTTAATTGAAAATCATAACGACTTCTCGAACTCTGTAATTTTAGGAATTCAACCTCGCGGGATTTTTCTTTCAAACCGAATTGCAGCCGAACTTAGAAATATCTTGCCGCAGGCAACCATATTAAACGGAAACCTTGACATCACCTTTTTTCGTGATGATTTCAGGCGACGTGAAGGTCCATTGGTTCCTAATAGTACACATATTGACTTTATTATTGAAGGCAAAAAGGTAATTCTTATCGATGATGTGCTATGGACTGGAAGAACCATCCGATCGGCCATGGATGCAATGCTTGCGTTTGGGAGACCTGAAAAAGTTGAGTTATTAGTTTTGATTGACAGGCGTTTTTCGAGGCATTTGCCTATCGAACCTGATTATATCGGATTACAGGTTGATTCGATAGACTCTCAAAAAGTTTTGGTAACCTGGAAAGAAGCTGACCAGGAAGATAAAGTTATTTTACTATCAGAAACAGCAGAATAGATGGCAGAAAGTAATCAGAAGTTGAGTACCAGGCATCTTTTAGGAATAAAAGATCTAAACGAAAATGATATTCAACTAATTTTTGAAACTGCTGATACTTTTAAGGATGTATTGAATCGACCGATTAAGAAGGTCCCCTCCTTACGGGACATAACAATCGCGAATATCTTTTTTGAAAACTCTACACGTACCCGCTTATCATTCGAACTTGCCCAAAAAAGGCTTTCTGCTGATACCGTAAATTTTGCAGCCTCATCCTCCTCAGTAAGCAAAGGTGAAACGCTTATCGACACTGTAAATAATATTTTGGCCATGAAAGTGGATATGGTAGTAATGCGTCACCCCTACCCTGGTGCCGGAGTATTTCTTAGCAAAAAAGTCAAAGCTCAGATTGTTAATGCCGGTGATGGTGCGCATGAACATCCAACCCAAGCCCTGCTCGATGCTTTCTCAATTAGAGAAAAATATGGCGACGTAGCTGGGAAAAAAGTCACGATTATTGGAGATATTCTACACTCAAGAGTGGCCCTTTCGAATATTTTATGTTTGCAAAAATTAGGCGCAGACGTTATGGTTTGCGGACCAACGACGCTCATACCCAAGTATATTAAGTCACTTGGCGTGAAAGTAGAATTCGATTTAATGAGAGCATTGCAATGGTGCGATGTAGCCAACATGCTACGAATTCAGCTAGAGCGACAGGATATCAAATACTTCCCTTCGATAAGGGAATACACTATGCTTTACGGCTTAAACAAAAATATTCTAGACTCTCTGGATAAAGAAATAACGGTGATGCATCCCGGACCAATAAATCGTGGTGTAGAGATTACTAGCGACGTCGCGGATAGCAAACAGTCTATTATTTTAGACCAGGTAGAAAATGGGGTGGCAGTGCGTATGGCAGTGCTTTATTTATTAGCCGGACAAAGAGATTAAAATCTCAGTTCCATAATGGATTTTCAGGAAAATTAACAATGTGAGCATATTTTGGTCCAAGGCCTATCACTATATCCTTCCAAAGATTTTCTTCCTCATCAGCAAATAAGAGATCCTGATTGTACGTATTTGTAACCAGCCAGGAGTTCTGTTCCAGTTCTTGATCTAACTGTCCCAGGTCCCATCCCGAATAACCTACAAAAAACATCACCTCTGTTTCGTCAACCTGGTTTGTATTTACGAGAAGCTTTAATGTTTCGAAATTACCACCCCAATAAATACCATTGGCAATCTCGGTACCGCTATTCATCTTATCATAGCAACGGTGAATGAAATGGAGCGTATCGTTCCCTACCGGCCCTCCAACATACACAGGGTAGCCTTGAGTTTCAAAATCAGGAACTAGGTCTTTCAAGTAAAAATCACTTTTTTGGTTCAACACATACCCTACCGTTCCTTCTTCAGTATGTTCCGATAATAAAACTACCGACCGCTTAAAATTCGGATCGGCCATAAATGGTTCGGAGATTAATAAGCTCCCCGTTTGAGGTGGTATTTGATTTAGCATGAATTTATATTATAACTAATATATGTTTTTAAGTAGGAGAATGTTTTAAGAAAAATTCAATCTTGTTTTTGAGCAAGAAAAATATTTGAACTGGTACTCTCGCGGGCTAGGTTAAAAAACATCAATCGCCATTTTCTATTGAGGATTTAGTAAGTTTGCAAATCATTATGGCGATAAAAAAAGAAACTTTAGAAAATCTTAGAAAAGATTACCGTTCGGCCTCATTATCTGAGAAAGATGTTGCTGCTGATCCAATAAGCCAGTTTGCAAAATGGTTTGCAGAAGCACTTGATGGCGGTTTATATGAGCCAAATGCCATGACATTGGCAACGGCAACCCATGATGGAAAACCGTCTGCACGAGTATTACTTCTTAAGGGATTTGATAAAAGCGGTTTCACATTCTATACTAACTATTTAAGTAGAAAAGGAAAGGAAATTTCAAAGAATCCTGCTGCTTCAATGGTTTTTTTCTGGGCTGAATTAGAAAGACAAGTGCGAATAGAAGGCACCATTGAGAAAGTTAGTAAAGAGGAATCAGAAAAATATTTTCATTCGCGGCCTAAAGAAAGTCAAGTGGGCGCAATTGCTTCTCAACAGAGTCAGGAAATAAGTGGCCGAGAACCACTTGAAAATTCATGGAACGAGCTACTTGGCAAATTTGCCGAAAAAGATGTTCCAAAGCCTGCTTATTGGGGCGGTTATGTTTTGAAGCCACAGGTTGTTGAATTTTGGCAGGGGCGTCCCGGAAGACTTCATGATCGTATTGTTTATAAGCGTTCAGATAAAAACAGCTGGAAGATTGTGCGCTTAGCTCCCTGATATGAATTTCGAGGCACTCAAAGATTTGATAATAACCAAATTTGGTTCGGATGTTATTGTAAAAGTAGAAACAACCGGACTTCAGCCCGCCTTAGTAATCCATCCTGATAAAATTGCTGATGTTTGCCTGGAACTCAGAGACAATCAAAACACCTATTTCGATTTATTGGAATGTCTAAGCGGCGTTGATTATGGTATTGAAGAAAACATGTTCGGTGTGGTTTATCACCTTGCTTCCATTCCTTTTAAGAAACAGCTTACGCTGAAAGTTGTAAAATATCACGATCGCAGTCGGGAGGAATTACCTGCATTTCCATCTGTTACTTCTGTATGGCGCACGGCCGAATGGCACGAACGTGAAGCGTACGATTTGCTGGGTATCAGCTTTGAAAATCATCCTGATTTAAGACGGGTACTATTGCCCGACGATTGGGAAGGCTACCCGTTGAGGAAAGATTATAAGGCTCAGGAGTATTATAGAGGTATAAAAGTTTAGATGGAAAAGTCCTTAGCCTCAACTCAAACTCGTTACGAAAAACTTATAGCCGGCGCCGAGAGCAATGAGATGATTATAAACATCGGGCCTCAGCATCCTTCCACGCATGGTGTTTTAAGGCTTGAAGTTATAACCGATGGCGAGATCGTGAAAGAGGTTATTCCTCATATGGGATACTTACATCGCTGTTTTGAAAAACATGCAGAGAACCTTACCTATCAGCAAACTATTCCTTTTGCCGATCGGATGGATTATCTGGCCTCGATGAATAATTCGCATGCCTGGGTAATGGGTGTAGAAAAGATGCTTGGAATTGATAAAGATATTCCAAAGCGTGTTGAGTATATCCGGGTGTTAGTTTGTGAGTTGAATCGAATTGGTTCTCACCTAATTGCACTTGGAACTTACGGTATTGATATTGGTGCCTTCACCCCTTTCCTTTGGTGCTTTCGCGACCGGGAGCATATTATGAATATGCTTGAATGGGCGTCGGGGTCGAGGTTGTTGTATAATTACATTTGGGTTGGAGGATTATATTACGACTTACCCGTTGGATTTGAAGAGCGCTGTAAAGAGTTTGTAGACTACTTTAAGCCAAAAATGGTGGAGCTTAATTCTTTGCTTACGGATAACCAGATCTTCATTTCCCGCACGGCAAATGTTGGTATACTTCCATTAGATGTGGCGATAAGCTATGGCTGCTCCGGGCCAATGCTTCGTGCTTCCGGCCTAAAATGGGATTTACGACGTGTTGACGAATACTCCGCCTATCCCGAACTGGAATTTGATATCCCGGTAGGAAAAGGAGAAATGGGCACCAAGGGGGATTGCTGGGACAGATTCAAAGTTCGGGTAGACGAAATCCAGGAGTCACTTTCAATGATTGAACAATGTATCGAGCGTTTAACAAAAGATCTTAAAAGAACACCTGATTTTGACCCTCGCGCCAAGCTTCCGAAAAAGATTATTCCCAAGGCGCAGGATTTTTATTTCCGGGCAGAAAGCCCTCGCGGAGAATTAGGATATTATTTTATTACTGATGGGAAGAGTGAAATTCCTAAACGAGTAAAAGCGAGAGCGCCAAGCTTCCATAATTTATCAGTCATATCTGAAATTTCTAGAGGAATTTTAATCGCGGATTTAATTGCAATTATTGGTTCGATAGATATTGTTCTAGGAGAACTCGATCGATAGGTTATGCTATGCAAATTGTCAATTCTATTACGTGGTTACTTAATCACGATTTTAAGAGTTTGATTAAAAATCCCCTTTCTTTTATCCTTCAAAAATTTGCCAATTTCATGTTGACCTGATACAGTAAAAGTGTCTTTTACTGTAATGAAATCAATCCTTTTAGAACTTTGAGCATATTTTTCAATCCGCTGATCTGTCCAAAACTGACCGAACCCAAATAGCAAATTAGCTTTTTTGAAAGCACTGATCTCAATATTAATAACCTTATTACTATCACGCTCTAACTCAGTTGTAGATCGATACTGAACAGTGCTTTTGGATCTATTAGCAATTTGAAGTTTAGCAGAAATATCGCAACTCACCAGAAAAAAACAAATATAAGCAAGGTACTTCATGTACAAATCTTACACTTAACTCATGCAAGGAACTTAATGAGAAGTGCTAGGCATATCAAAGTAAATAACAACTGTTATTCGCAAACGAAGTTGAAGTAGCATTAGCCACGTCTAAGGGTCTTGTATTCAGCAATTAAATATGGCTTCTAATAAACTTTCACCATAAAGGTATATTCCTCTACTTTCTTGATTTGATCAACCATGCTCAAGCCTGTTAATAGATTCTTTTTGTTAAGGAGAATACTCACATCTTCGGAGCGCTTATTAACCGAATCAATAGCAGCCAAAACATATTTAGACTTTACCGCAAAACCGGTACCATCAGCAAGCGACTGCTTACCCTTTATTACCCCAATCACATTTCCTCTACTATCTAATAATGGTCCGCCACTATTACCGTTGTTTACTGAAATATCTACTTGATACTCGGTGGTATCGCCTTGATAACCAGTTTTAGAACTAAGGTATCCTCTACCTAAAACATAATCATCTTTAGGAAAACCTATGGTATATACATTTTCGCCTACGTCGGACGAAGACTTTTTAAATGAATACGGAAGATTACCAAACGACTCAAAGTTTGCATCATTAATCTTCAAAATAGCAACATCATACTGAGCATCTTCAAAAACTACATCAACTTTATACGCATCGCCTTTAGCGTTTTGAATATATACCGAATCAGCACCTTTTATCACATGGCTATTTGTTACCACATAGCCATCGGATGTTAAAGCAAAGCCCGTTCCGCCAAAGAGCCCTGGATTAACTGGCCCCTTAATGTTGCGAAGAATTTCTTTCTGATCTTTTTTAACCTGCTTTACTTCTCGCTTTAGTGCGTTATAATCAGACTTTGTAGCATTTTTATGTGAGAAATATCCTGTTGATAATAGAGATGTGTAAACGGCAAGAATTGCCACAGAAGCGGCAACAGCGGCATTAACCTTATACTTATTCCATAATATGCGAATAAGAGTAGAAGTTGGAAGCGCATCTTCTTTCATTGTTTTGATATCCAGTGTTTCATGGATAGCATTCATATCAGAAATGAGTTTCTTCTTTTTACCGTAACTGCTTAAAGTAGCAAGAAAGGTTTGATGGATAACTATTTGTTGATCGATGGTTGGATTTTCTAAGCGCAATTTTTCAAAGGCCTGAAACTCAGCATCACTCATTGTACCATCCAAATAAGCCTCAATACGTTCTGTCAACTCCATTTTAGTTATTATTATGTGCTGAAAAAAAGTTTCTTCAGCCGTTGCAGGCATTTATACTTCTGATTTTTTGCATTATCAGCATTGGTATAACCTAACGCGTCACAAATCTCCTGCATAGATTTGCTATTCATATAAAACTCTTCAATTATGGTTCTGCAAGGTTCTCCTAAATGAGACAATGCTTCATCCATCTGATGGAATTGCCTGTCCTTCTCCTCATGATATTCCAGATCATGTTCAACCGCAATTACATCTTCAAAATCCGAAATACTGCCCGAATTCCGGCTTTTAACATTTAAACGCTTAAGCCATAAGCGTCTGCATACAGAGTACAAAAATGTTTTAAGTTTGCTGTTTAACTCAAAGTTTCCAGCTTTTACTTTGTCATAAAGAACGATAACCGCTTCCTGAAAAATATCTTTTGCATCATCTTCAGATCCGCTGTTGGTTATTATTAATTGTAACACCATCGGAAAATATGATTTATATATTCCCTCAAGTGTTTTTCTCGAGTCATTAAGAATACCTAAAACAACCTCGCTATCTTCTGGTACTGAACTTTTTATCTCTCTGCTCACTAGTTAATACCCTAATGTTTATTTTGTAACCCAATGATAAAAAAAATAAAATCAATAATATTTAAAGAAAGCAGGGTTACCTTTTTGGCCTGCATGTATTAATGATTGAAATATATATTTAATCACAAATTTTAACGTTAAAAATGAAAAATTCATTCAAATTCGGTTTCTTAGCTTTAGCTATCTCTTTATCAGTTGCTGCTTGTAACTCTAACAAAACTGGCGAAGGTGCTGATTCAACTGATGTTGATACTGCAACTGTTATTGATACTGCTTCTACTATGACTGTTGATTCTTTAGCTACTGACTCTGCTGCTACTGATAGCGTTGCTGCTCACTAGTCTCAAAAAAGCAAAATAAAAAAGCTGCCCCCAATAAGGGTAGCTTTTTTACTTTCTACTTAAATCTAGATTACAGCCCTCTTCTTTTTCTTTCCTTAATTATCAATCTTAGTTCTCTCCCAACCTGACCTTTAACCGCACTATTCTCATTAGCCCGGCGAAATAAATAGGGCATTACAGCTTTTACTGGGCCGTAAGGAACGTACTTGGCTACGTTGTATCCTGCATGTGCAAGATTAAAACTTAGGTTATCGCTCATCCCAAGCAACTGGGAAAAATAAGCATGAAGGTGATTTACCTGCATTGTATTTTTTAACATCTTCGCCAGAAAGGCACAACTTTCTTCATTATGTGTTCCCGCAACCAGTGCAATATATTTTAGATGCTGAACACAATAACTAAGAGCCTCATTATAATTTCGATCTGTTTCTTGTTTTGTGGCGTGAATAGGTGATTTATAATTAAGGGCTATTGCACGAGCTCGCTCCTTTTCCATGTATGCGCCTCGAACCAACTTTGCTCCCAAAACAAAGCCACCCGTTTCTGCCTGTATATAATGATCCTTAAGTGTGATTAAGCCATCAACCTTGTACAGCTGATACGTATTGTAAACAATTGCTTTTTCTAGATTGTACAATTGCATCATTTCAACAACCAGGTTATCAATAGCTATCTGAATCCATGATTCCTCCGCGTCAACCATAACCTGAACATCTGCATCATACGCTGTTTTACAAATGTTGTTTACTCTGCCTTTTACTTTAAAGTATTCAGTCTCTTCCGCCGCGCTTAGTTCTACACCCTCACTAATTTTTTCGAGTAAATCAAAACGAGCTACTCCGCTTACTTTAAAAACACAAAGCGAAATTCTATCATCTAGCTCAGCATGCTTTATGGTATTAATAATTTCATTTGCAGTGTTGATATACGCAGATTCTTCCTGCAAACCCTCTACAGAATAATCTAATATGGTGCCTACTTTTTCATTCCATAATGAATCAACCACAGGCTTACATTCTTTAATGGTTTCGCCTCCACAAAACTGCTTAAAAAAAGTTTTTTTAATAATTCCGCTGATGGGAAGTCCGATATTAAGAGCGAAACTTGTTATTGGAGGACCAATTACAGCAAGAATTCTATTATTGATAAGTTTAAACAGCTGATATGATTGATTGAGGTCATCATCACTTTTTCCGCGAAAAGCAATTTCAGTATTGTCGAAATCTAAAGTGGCACCTGACTCCTGATCGTCTACATTTTCAATCATTCACAAATTAACAGATTATAGACTCAATTATTGCAGAAGGATTGTAAGTTTGCAACATGATTGAGTTTAAACTGGAAGGCGATTTCATTCCATTAATTCAGCTATTAAAGGCAACCAACCTGGTTCAAACCGGTGGAGAAGCACAAATGGTAGTTACTGATGGCTTAGTAAAGTACAATGGTACTGTTGATTATCGTAAACGCCTAAAAGTAAAGCGAGGAGATATCATAGAGTTCGAAAATAAAAAAATCATTGTTAAATAAATGCAGGCAATTCAAAGCAACGGCTACTCGGTATTTTTTGACCAAAACCTTTCAAACCTCAAATCATTCCTTGATAACTCGAGCTACTCAAAAATATTTTTCCTTACAGACTTAAACACTTCAGAACATTGCATGCCTCTTATTGGCAAGTATCTGCCTGATTTAGACAACTACGATATTATTGAGGTAGACCCTGGAGAAGAAAATAAAAATATAGATTACTGTATTGGCGTGTGGCGAATGTTGTTGGATTTCGACGCCGACAGAAACAGTTTACTGATAAATGTTGGTGGTGGCGTAATTACTGATATGGGTGGATTTGCTGCTTCAACCTATAAAAGAGGAATAGACTTTGTGCAGATTCCTACCACTTTACTTTCTCAGGTGGATGCATCTGTGGGCGGGAAAACAGGCATTGATTTAGGAAGCGTTAAGAATATCATCGGAACTTTTGCCCAGCCAAAAGCAGTATTCATTTGTCAGGAATTTTTAACCACGCTTGATAAACGTCAGTTAGTATCCGGCTTCGCCGAGATTGTAAAACATGGATTGATTGCTGATAAACTTTATTTTGAGGCAATTAAGTCCGTTGATCCGACAAACTTTACAGGTGATATTATTTATCGTTCAGTTGAAATAAAAAACTATGTGGTTACCACAGATCCTTACGAAAAAGGGCTGCGCAAAACATTGAATTTCGGTCACACGATTGGTCACGCAATCGAAACCTATTCATTAAAAACGGATAAAAACCCCTTGTTGCATGGTGAGGCGATTGCCATCGGAATGATTTGTGAAGGTTTTCTTTCACACAAGCACAACTCTTTGAGTGGAGCAGAACTTGATGAATTGATCGCCTTTATAAAATCTCTATTTCCGGATTATTCCTTATCCAAAGAGATTTACCAGGAAATACTTGAGTATATGAAAAACGACAAGAAAAACCTTCAGGGAAAAATTGGCTTTGCATTGCTCAGCGAGATTGGGAAGTGCGATTACAATATTTATCTGGAAGAAGCACTAATTTTTGAGAGCCTTGATTTTTATAATGACTTATTGAAATAGATTCTACTCCATTAGTTCTTTATTAAATTTCACCAGCAACCTGAATAAATCCTCATGCTCATTTAAGGGCAAAGTTGCAGAGCGATCATAGATGTCGTGATAAGCCCTTATTCCACCCATAGTATAAATAAAAAAAGAAGGAACACCTTTTTGGGTAAACCAGTAATGATCACTGTTAGCTGCCTTGCCGCGCGAGTTTATTTTTACCAGATATTTATACTGATTGTTGATACTATTTAACAATGCATACTCTTTTTTAAAAATTGTTGCATTCACTACCGTGATACCCTCCTCACCCGTACCGGCCAAATCTGTATTGATCAGAAAACGAATATTTTTTAAATTGACCAAAGGATTTTCGGAGAAGTATTTAGAGCCTAACAATCCGGCTTCTTCCCCTGCAAAACATATAAATACAACTGAAAAATCCGGGGGATTAGCGGCATAATGCTTCGCCAAGCTTAACAACAACGCAACCCCGCTGGCATTATCATTTGCTCCGGGGAAATAAGTGTCGCGCCCCATCCCACCTAAGTGATCGTAATGCGCCGTTATCACGATAAGCGAGTCAGGATTTAATTTGCCCTTAACAATCCCACAAATATTGTTAGCCTTAAAATGACTAAGTACTTTGTTTTCAATGTTTATATTAATCTGTTTTGGGGCAAGTTTTATAGCTCTTTTATCGATTTTTATAGAGGTATACTTTAATGGCCATTGTGACACCGACCAAGTAAGCTTATCTTCTAATGAAACAATAATTCGATGTTTATCGTCCTGATAGTGAGTATTATCTGTCTTAACAAGCTTGGTATTAATTTTGGCGCCCTTGCTTTCCGCACCAACGATAAAATCTTTTCCCGGTTGCAGTCGAAGGCCGTTAACCGAAACCTTCATCTCACCTGGGAAAGTATTAACTTGAAAGGTAAACTCTTGGAAGTAAGAGTCTCCAACTAAAGGCTTCAACCCATAAGATCGAAATTCGTTTTTTAGAAAGTCAGCCGTCTTTTTTAAACCGTCTTTAGTATAACCACGTCCCCAAAAATAAGGCGATGCCAAAGTATCAACAATTTTGCGAGCAAAAGCGATATCCTGACCAAAAGCCACCGATGTTGCAAACATCAAAATCAAAATGATTTTAAGCGCCTTAAGATATTGACTATAGATCATTTGTGTTTTTAATAGGATAGACATTCATTAAGATAGTTTAATAGTACCAATTCTAAGACCCTTTAAAGCTAGTCGCTTATATGACTGGAAGGCAATCAATTTCGAGAATTATTTCTGTAGGTCCCTGGGGATATGCCCATATGCTTTTTGAAAAGCCTTGAAAAATAAAACGGGTCCTCTATGCCAATACTTAATGCGATTTCATTAATACGAAGCTCACCAAAGTGAAGCAACTGGCAAGCCTTTTGAATCCTCAAATGATTGAAGTATTCTATGGGAGAATAACCGGTATCCTGCTTAAATTTTCTCGAAAAAAAAGAGGCAGACAGCTGAGCCTGCTGAGCAATATTATCCAGTGTAAGTACATTTGAAAGATTCTGTTGCATAAAATCGATAGCCTTATTAGTGGTATTGTTGTCCAAATTACTGCCAGCTTCCTTCTTAAAGTTTTCGCTTGAGATTATAGTTGCCATGTAATATTGAAAGGTTAGGTTAGCAAACATAAGATTAGTGGCACTGTAACCTTTTAGAAGCGTTGAGGTTATTTGTCTAAATAAGGCGTTTCGCTCTTCAGAAAAACCGATTTGAAACACAACAGAACGATTTCCGGAACTAGGGAGAGTACCAATGATTTCATCTCTTAAGCGTCCACCCATGTGAAACCAATAGATTGTCCATGGATTTGAAGATTGTGCTCCATACGCATGAGGTACTCCAGAAGGTATAAAACAAATTTCACCTGGCCCAATAGCAATTTTTTTCTTGTCTAATTGAATCCAGCCTTTGCCATCAGTACAATAAATAATGATTACTTGTGAAATACCAATTTGCCTTTGAAAATAATGATGAAGTGCCTTAGGGTATAAACCCATCCTTGAAATAAAAAGATTTTTAATTAAAGGCAACTTCAAACATTGATGATGAATGGACTGAGGTATTTCTATGATAACCTCGCCTTCAAATCCCTGGCTCTTTTTCATGCTCATTTCTCCAAGTTTCTAAGATAAAATAATCCATGTTTAAAATAAGATAATACAACTAAAACTCCATAATAAAAGCTGAAATTTAAATTTGCATGCAAAGCATGCAAAAGCCAACGAACCTCAAAAAATCTAATAAATATCGAACAATGGAAAAAACCTATTTGAATCCTCAGCAAATTGATGCCTTCAATAAAGACGGCTACATTATTGTACCCGGCTTCTTTAACGAGGCAGAAGTGAAAAAACTTTATACCGTTGCAATTGAAGACGATGCTGTCAGCAAAAATTCTTACGACATGGTCGATAAGTCTGGCAAAAAATCCAAACTCGCTTTATGGTTTACACCTGGAGATGACACTTATGGTCTTTTAACTCGTAGCGAACGAATGGTTAAATCTGTCGACTTGCTTTTAGACGGAGACTCTCCGGTTTGTCACTTTCACTCGAAGTTAATGCAAAAAGAGCCACGAGTTGGCGGAGCTTGGGAATGGCACCAAGACTACGGATACTGGTATAAAAACGAATTTTTACTGCCCGACCAATTAATTTCTGTAATGGTTGCTGTTACTGAAGCAACCAAAGAAAATGGTTGCCTTCAGGTAATTAAAGGCTCGCACAAAATGGGCCGGGTTGAGCATGGTATAACTGGCGAACAGAATGGTGCAGCTCAGCGTTATGTTGACCTTGCACTTGAAACAATGGAACTTGTGTACGTTGAACTAAACCCAGGCGATGCGCTATTTTTCCATAGCAACTTACTACATCGTTCAGAGGCCAATCTATCTGACGCACCGAGATGGAGTATGATTTCGTGTTACAACAGGCAGGAAAATAAACCATTTAATGAGAAGTCACTATCCTGTATTACCCCAATTTCGATGGTACCAGACGAGGCTTTGCTTAATACGGATGCGCATGGGCTGGTTAGCAGGGATTTCCTGGACAAAGAAAGTGATGTATCTATTAAATCATAATCAGATACATGGCTATCATCACGCATTCAACTACAACACCAGAGCGAAGTAACGTTCTGGTTAATCACAAATATCTTTATCCCGCTAGTGCGGTTGTAGCACTCGGCGGCGTATTATTTGGGTTCGACCTGGTAATTATATCAGGAACCGTCCCTTTCTTTACCAAGTACTTCGATCTGAATGAATTTTCTACTGGCTGGGCTGTGGGATGTATTAATCTCGGCGCGGCAGCTGGTGCAGTAGCCGCAGGAAAGCTAAGTGATGTGCTAGGTAGAAAAAGACTTCTTATATTATGCGCCTTTCTGTTTGCGGTTACCGGAATTGCAACGGGCTGGGCAGATACATTTACACTCTTCATAATTGCCCGCTTATTAAGTGGAGTGGCGGTAGGTGTAGCGGCCCTGGTTTGCCCAATGTATATCGCTGAAATTGCTCCGTCTGCTATTCGTGGAAGACTGGTGACCTTATATCAATTAGCTATCGTTACCGGTCTTTTGCTGGCCTATATGTCAAATTATGCTTTGTTGAATACTGGAGTAAATAATTGGCGATGGATGTTTTCTTCCCAAGCTATTCCTTCACTTTTGTTCTTCTTGGGGCTTTTTTTCGTACCTGAAAGTCCGAGATGGTTAATTAAAAAGAAGAAAACGGACGAATCATTTGCAGTTCTTCAAAAAATCGGAGGTAAAACCTATGCGCAGGAAGAAACCGACGACATCGAATCTAGCCTGAAGAATGAAACGAAGGAGCATCTAAGAGACCTTTTTAAACCGGATGTAAAACACATCATCTTCATTGGGATAATGGTGGCAGTATTCTCTCAGGCAGATGGTCAAAACTCTCTCTTTTCCTACGCACCGCAAATATTTGCAGATGCCGGCATGGCTGAGGATACAGCATTCCTACAATCTGTTATACTTGGAGCAATCAATTTTGTCTTCACATTCATCGCAATATTCTCTATTGATAAAATCGGCAGAAAAAAGCTTTTAACTTACGGTTCAATGCTGTTGTGCATTGATGCACTAGTTCTGGCATATTGCTTTTGGGCAGGCGCCGCGTCATATTGGATCCTAATATTCGTTTTGGCATTTATCGCTATTTATGGAGCAACGTTGGGGCCGGTTACATGGGTCATCTTATCTGAAATTTTCCCAAATCGGATTAGAGGAAATGCCATGGCACTTACCACGCTATCATTATGGATCGCTAACTTTTTCACTACAGCATCGTTTCCGATCCTTAAAGAAAACTTTGGCTTACCTATAACGTTCGCTATTCATGCGGGTATATGCTTTATCTACTTTCTATATGTTCGAACAAAAATTCCAGAAACAAAAGGGAAGTCATTAGAGGAGATCGAAACGCTCTTGGTTAAGCGCTAGATGATTTCTATTTAAAAAAAAGAGCTTCTCGTGTGCAGGAAGCTCTTTTTAAACTAACCAATAAACCTAAATTATGAAAGGGCTGTAGGGGAAGGAATCGAACCTCCAAGGAGTGGTTATCCCGTTACCGGATTCCCAGATTCTCCGCCACCGAGACAAGGAGGTGTGTCTGCCAGTTTCACCACCCTACAATTTGTGCTGCTCGCAAAAACGAAATCAGTAACACAAATGTAAAGCTGAGAGCAATACATTACAAGTATTTTAAGGAAAAACTTCTGTTTTTAAAATTATTATAATTCAAGCACTTAATTTTAACATACTGTTAATAAAGACTTCTTATATCTCTATTTCTTGCGATTTTCACAATTACCGCCGTCTTCGGTACTGACTCATAGAGTTTTTTTGTCATAAAGCCGTTATATCATTCCATTAATTACCTTATTCCTATCCTACTAAGTAAATTGCGCCTTTTAAGAAAACATGGCGAAAGTTTCGATTAATATCACAACTGGTTCTATTCAAAAAGAAGATATTATTGTAGGGATTGACCTGGGCACTACCAATAGCCTTGTCGCATTTATCAATCCTGATGGAAACGCTCAGGTAATAAATGATACTGGTAAAGGTGTTCTCGTACCCTCAATTGTACACTTTAACAATGATGGAAGGGTAATAGTTGGAAATGAGGCGAAAGAATTTCTGATCCAAGATCCACAGAACACCATCTTTTCGGTAAAAAGATTACTGGGTCGCTCCTACCATGATATCGAAAGTCATAAAGATTTCTTTTCCTACAAAGTTATAGACGACAATACTGAGAGCCTGGTTAAGATAAAAGTAGGCGATCGCTTCTTTACGCCAATAGAACTCTCGGCGATGATTTTAAAAGAGCTAAAGGAACGTGCAGAGCATGCATTGAAAACACCGGTCAATCGTGCGGTAATCACCGTGCCAGCTTATTTCAACGATAGCCAGCGACAAGCTACACGCGATGCAGGGAAACTTGCCGGTTTAGATGTTCTTAGAATTGTTAATGAGCCTACTGCCGCAAGTCTAGCTTATGGTATCGGGTTAAACCCGCACGAAGAAAAAATCATAGCCGTATATGATTTGGGGGGTGGAACGTTTGACGTGTCTATCCTGAAAATACAAAATGGCATTTTTGAAGTGCTTTCTACTAACGGAAACACTTTTTTAGGTGGCGATGATTTTGACAGGGCAATAGTAAATTATTGGATCGAGCAGAACAAATTAAACCGGGAAGAAACCTTACAAAATTTCGAACTGATGCAAGGTCTCCGGTTAAAAGCAGAAGAAGCTAAAAAAGATTTAAGCTCTCAAAATATTTTCAATGGGAATGTTGGACAAATTCCTTGTGCCATTACCCGGCAAACTTTTGAAGAATTGATTTTGTCTAAAGTGGAAGAAACCATTAAAGCTTGCCAGAACGCATTGAATGACGCTGGACTTAACACCTCGGATATCCACGAAATCGTTATGGTTGGCGGCTCTACCCGTACGCCGCTGGTAAAAAAATCCATTTCGGATTTCTTCGGAAAACAAGTTCACGATCAAATTGATCCGGATGAAGTAGTAGCACTAGGTGCTGCTATACAGGCGGATATTTTAGCCGGAAATCGTAAAGACATCCTTTTGCTTGATGTTACACCACTCTCACTAGGCATTGAAACTATGGGCGGATTAATGGACGTCATTATACCCCGCAACTCAAAAGTACCAACCAAAGCAGGGAGACAATATACCACATCTATCGACGGACAGGTTAACATGAAAATCTCGGTTTTCCAGGGTGAACGTGATCTGGTAAAAGAAAATCGTAAGCTGGCAGAATTTGATCTGAAAGGCATACCTGCGATGCCTGCAGGTTTCCCAAAAGTAGACATCAACTTTCTTTTAAATGCTGATGGTATTCTTAAAATACAGGCGGTGGAGGTACGCTCGGGAGTAAAACAGGAGGTTGATATTAAACCAACCTACGGCTTAACAGACCAGGAAGTAGAAAAAATGCTTTTTGATTCTGTTACACATGCCAAAGAAGATGTATCTCAACGTATGATCATCGAAGCCCGAACCGAAGGTGAACAGATGGTTTATACCGCCGAAAGATTTATAGAAAAGAATAAGGAGTATTTTACAATCGAAGAGATAAGTAAGACGCAAATTTTTGTTCAGTCGCTGAAGGAGGCTCTTACATCAGGAGATAAAGACTTGATTCATAAAAAAATTGATGAATTAAATGAATTTACACGTCCCTTTGCTGAACGTTTGATGGATCAGGCTATTGGACAGGCGATGAAGGGCAAGGCGATAGAATAATTTGCAGCCCTTGGTTTAAATGCAGGCTTGACTAGAAAAACACATTCATCTGGGTTTGTAACCAGCGAGGGAATTTTTTCAATGGTGTAAATGATTCTCCTGTATAGATGCCTTTTGCCTCACGTGTTATATTCTCTCTCATCCGGCTTTTTAACATCCTTACAACTCTCACGCTTTCTACCTCACCCTCTTCTTTAACATTGCTTAAAAATTTTAAAGAGAGCATTGCAAGTAGGCCGCCAATAATAAAAAAGAAACTCCAGCCCTTTACTTTAATCAGCGTTAAAACGGCTGTTGAACTTGAACCGTTCCACTGAATATTCCAGGCCAATTCGTGATTTGAGAAAAAATCTGCCATAAGGCCTCCTAATATCGGAGCTAAGGCAGAAAAGAATGCAACAGCCATGTTTTTCACAGATAAATAAACCATTGCTTCATTTTTGGGTGCTAGCTTCATGCCGATGTTGGTAATAGCTAAATTGATTCCAGCCGAGGTGATACCGCTGAAAATATTGATCGCGACTAAGAGTGTTAGCATAAGACTGGTTGAAGAAATATCTGTAAACGCCCAAGCCAATATGCATAAGATGTAAACCGGCGCACAAACGTTTATGATTGTTTTATTGCTGTATTTATCAGTATAACGTCCCCAAAGATTCACCGAAAAAATTCCGCTTAACTGTCCTACTATTCCTAAACCTATAATATAAGACAGTGGCAAATGAAGCGTTTTTAGCATGTAAACCGAGAAGAACGGTGTCGCAATATTTAAAGCAAAGGCCCAAAAAGAATTAAAAGTCAATAAAGTTCTAAAATTTCTGTCTTTTAATGGGCGCTCCAGTAATCTGAACATATTGTCTCCTGCTAAGATAGATTGTGGTTCAGGAGTACGAATTAGGGCTGCAATGCCAACCATGCCAACTGCTCCTCCGATTAAAAACATAATGGAATAAGCTACCGTTTCGTGTTGCGGAAAGTTAGCCTTTAAATAGTCTAGCGAGAATGCAATCGCCAGGCTCAACACAACATTAAGGCTTTGAGTAAGCCTGCTCCTGTTCGAAAAATAGCTTCCCAATTGCTTTTCAGGAACCAAATCTTTCATCCAGGAATTCCAACTTGCACCTGCAACAGCACCAAAATAATAATGGAAAAACAACAAGAATATTAATACTGAAACACTTGTACCTATAGTGAAAATAAACGGAAGCAAGCCGATTAGTAAAAGGGGAAATCGAGCAAAAAATGTACCCACTACCGTTATAGCACGGCGGTTGTTATACTTACGCACCAACCAGATAGAAACCAACTGAAAAATACTACTGAAGGTTGGAAGAGCTGCTAAAATACCCAATTGAAGATTTGTCGCGCCTAGCTGCAATGCCATAGCTACTAAAAAAGCACCTCCGGTAAAGGCAACCATTGATTCGGCGGCCAGGCCATCTGCAATAACTAATTTTAATCCCGACTTTACATCTGCTTCACTTAAATTAGCTGATGGCTTTAGACGCATATTATTCCCTTTTAAACTCAGTGCTTTTCTACGAGATTACTTCTGTTATTGTTGGAATAAAAATTGAAAAATGAGTTTCATTACCGTCCTTAGAACAAATTGAACTGTAACCTGAAAATTTGATTACAATCTGTAATTTCGCATCATCTTGTTCGAATTTTTCTCCTACAGTTTAAGCTTTACCGATTGGTTGCTCATTGGTGTTGTAGCCCTTCTTACCGGGATGTCGAAAACCGGGGTCCATGGTGCAGGTATGCTTTCTGCTCCTTTGTTGGCTTTGGTTTTTGGAGGACATAATTCCAGCGGCATTATTCTGCCAATGTTAATTATAGCTGACACTTTTGGAGTGTGGTATTATCACCGACATGCCTCATGGAAACATTTAACCTTACTATTTCCCTGGGCTATTCTGGGGATAATTGCCGGAACATTTGCCGGAACTTACATTGATGACAAAGTTTTCAAAATGATTATGGCGATTACCATCTTCATCAGTATCCCTTTAATGCTTTGGTTAAAGCTGGGACAAAAAGACGATGTTCCGAAAACAGGATGGTTCTCGGTGACTACCGGCATTACAGGAGGATTCACTTCGATGGTTGGAAACCTGGCGGGAACCGTAATGTCTGTATATTTTCTTGCTGCTCGTTTACCTAAAAACGTTTACATTGGCACCACAGCATGGTTTTTTTTAGTGATCAACTGCCTAAAAATCCCTTTTCATTTCTACAGCTGGCATACAATATCTATTAACGCCCTTCTCCTGTCTCTAAGTTTACTGCCGATAATCCTTTTTGGCGCAATCACGGGTATCTATATTATCAAAAGAATACCCGAGAAATTTTACAGATCATTCATCATCAGTATGACAGTTCTTGCAGCAATATTTATGCTGTTTTAGACAGCTCTTTCTTCTTGCGCTCGTTTTTTAAATAGCTTAATAAAACTTTCTCATCAACATTTATTGAGGTATCAGTTGCCGCAGGAAGTATGTTTTTTACTTTTTTGAGATAAGGATAAAGCGTTCCATTCTCAAATGATTCGATAAGAGGGGGAAAAACGTAGTACTTTTTACAAACGGTTCGGGTATTTCCAAGCTTGGATGAAACCTCGTCTAGCATTGCAACTGTAATTTTTTTACGTTTAGATTCAGAGTCGGTGAATTCATACACCGAATAAATTCGTAAAGCCTCGAGAGAACCAAACCATGTTCTGAAATCTTTTGCGGTAAAATCGCAGCAGCTAATTTCTTTTATATAACGATTAATCATACCTGAATCAATCGACCTGCGATCACCTCCAGGTGTGTAATATTGAAATAGTTCCTGGCCCGGAATATCACGGCACTTTTTTACAAGCCTGGCAAGAATTTTATCATTAAGGTCAATATCATGCATTATGCCTTTTTTGCCCTTAAAAGACAACTTCATGTTGTTGCCATTAACTTTTATATGTTTATCCCGTAAGGTACTTAAACCGTAAGAACCATATAGCTGCTTGTAAGATTCATTCCCAATCCTGATGAGTGTTTTTTCCATTAAACTGATAGAAATAGACAGAACTTTACGTTCATCCATCTCCTTCCGCTTCAAATCCTTTTGAAGGTTCTTTCTAAATTCGGGAAGCTTTTTACCAAACTCTAGCAAACGATAAAACTTGTTTTCATTTCTGGATTTTGCCCAATCGGTGTGATAACGATATTGTTTTCGACCAGCCTGATCTATCCCTGTAGCCTGTAAATGAGCGTTAGCTTTTGGGGCGATCCAAACATTTTGCCATGCGGGTGGAAGCACTAGCCTTTTTATTCGATCTAATATTTTACTATCAGACACCTCTTCCCCTTTTTGATTGAGATACTTATAACCACCTTTTACAACCTCCCTTGTAATACCCGGACTGGCGTCGGTTAAATAAATAAGATTGTTTTCTTCGAGCAGGAGTTCGGTATCACTCATACAACCTTAAAACAATCATGAAAGGAAATGTTTGTGCAGGAAACTATTTATAGCAAGGTTGAATACATCCGGCTTGTCGAGATTAGGCAGGTGACCGGAATCTGGAATAATGACAAGTTCAGATTCGAAAATGCCTTTGTGTAGATGCATGGTTTGTTCTTCCAACATCAATTTATCAAACTCATCTCTTATTATTAGCGTCGGGACTTTTATTTCTGAAAGCACGTGACTCGTATCGGTTCTTGATGCAATGGCCAGTTGTGTAGCACAGATGGTTTCATTTTGAGTTGTAAGAATTACATTCCGCAAAAACTCGACTGTATCTGTCGAATTGAGTAACGTATTTTCCAGGAATACATTTGTTAAAAACCCTTCAGTAAATTCAGCTTTTTTATTTGCATGGATCAACTCAATTGAATCAAAACGCTTTATTTTACTCTCATTGCTATCGGCAGCACAATTGGTATCACATAAAATGAGGCCTTTGAATGTTTCGGGCGATAATTCACTTGCTCTTAGGGCAATGTAACCACCCATTGATATCCCGCAAAGAATACAATTACTCAGGTTTAGATCTTCAATTAATCGAATCAGGTCTTTAGCGAAAATGTTTATGCTAAAAAAGCGATGATCCGTTGAACTATCACCAAAGCCTCTGATATCGTAAGCAATACCTTGAACCGTATCCGGAAGTGCACATAGCTGCTTCAACCAAGTAGATTTATCAAAAGGAAAACCGTGCAAAAATACAACCGTGCATTCTGGATTTGCAGAGGGCTTGAATAAATACGAAATTGGAATATTTCCCGATTTGGTGTTTAATGTTTCCATTAACACTAAAGAAATCTTAAGTGATAAAGTTTACAAGGCTAAAGTTTTTGCGGGTTTTAGATCGAAGTACGAATGTTAAAAGAAGATTGAAGAAAACGCAGATCAGGAATAAAATACCCATCAGGCTGAAGTTACCCATAAATCTTAAGGACAGTGCTACGTAGATCATTACAATCTGAAAACCCATTAAAATTAAGGTTGACTGCAAATGAGTAAAACCCATGTGAAGCATGCGGTGATGTACGTGATTTCTATCAGCAACGAAAGGTGAACCTGTTTTGATAGTACGCAAAGTGAATACTCTTATAGCGTCGAATATTGGCCCAATCAATATTGCTACTGCGATAGATGGAGCAGAACTGAAGTAAACCATATCCGCTCCGCTCACCTTGTTTATTTCGATGAAATGGATCGATAGAACGATTGATATAAAGCCTAGCAACAATGAACCTGTATCTCCCATAAAGATTTGAGCGGGTGTGATGTTAAATCTTAAAAATCCGATACAAGCTCCCGAAATTATGAATGCGAGCGATGCAAACAAGGTTTCGCCCATGTGAGCAAACATTAACCCCAAAGATAAATTAACCACTAGACCGGTAACTCCGGCTAAACCGTCAATACCATCAATTAAGTTAAACGCATTAACTACAAATACAATCAGTACGATAGAAAAAACGACACTTACCGGATAACTTAAATCGTAAACATTAAAGATACCATACAAACTGGTTAGTCTTACATCTGCCAGGAATACCATTATAGAGGAAACAATTAATTGCATCCCAAACTTAGTGCTTGGATTAACACCCCATAAATCGTCTTTTAATCCTACAGCAAATAATATAAGGCAGGAAGCAAGCAGGAAGTGAAACTGGGGTGCGTTGCCAGCATTCGGAATAAATAAACTTGCTATCATAAAACTGCAAAAAATCGCTACACCACCCAGTCTTGAAATTCCAACTTTGTGATCTTTTCTTTGGGTATCAATATCGTCAAACAACGCTCTGTGATTAGCAACGTGGATGATAGAAGGAATGGCAATTAGCACCAGAATTAGTGCAATTAATGAAACAATCAGATAAAAAACAGGCTCTGGAAGGTTAATCAATTTAAGCATAGTTTGAATAGAGCGAAATTTAATAATCCTGACTTTTAATACACTGGGTATATTATACGTAAAGATCCTTTTGCACTTATACTAGCTTTTCGAAATAAAGGTTATAATTTTTTAGGAAAAGAGCGGTTGTTTGAAGCAGAATTAATACGCTTTACTTAATGGCATTAAATAGATAAGCTTAATAGATGGGGTGTTTTTGCGAAATCTGTTTACTGGATTATACTCACCGAAATTATATCCGGCACTTAGTCCCACACGCTCTTTATAGGTATAGATTATTCCTGCCCCGGTTTCTAACCGCATCGGCGATTTTGAAGGAGCACCAATTTTACTTCTTATTCCATCAAAGATATCACATTGCAAATACATGCTCACACCTTGATAAATTTTAGCCTGTGAATATATTCTGGCACCCATAAAATTATGATTGTCAGAATTCAAGTTGTATCCTTTAAAAATAGGCCCGAATGAAAGCTGCTGCCCGTCATAGTTTTTAAATCCAGCCAGGAAGGCACCTTGAAAATTTTCGAAATGATAATCTGCTGTACCTGCCTGTGCAGATAAATGCCAATTCAAAGCTTGTGAATAAGTATTCGTTAGAACGAAGGTTAGGATGATGGGCAGTAAAAGTTTCTTTATCATTTACAACTAATATTAAAATACCGTTCCATGTTCATGATAAAATACTTGCTCAAAGATAAAATAAATTACAACCTCAACCTAAAGATTTAACCGTATTGGCATAAAATTATTAAAGGTTTCCATTTACAAACAAGCTTAAAATCAGTTAATAACATCTAAAGAAGCAAACAAATACGACTTAAAATTTCTTAAACCGACAAACCCCTACAACAAAGGACTAAGAAATATTGTTGTAGTATCATTTAAGGCATAAGATGAGAAAAAACAAATTCATGTTTGCAACGGGGATAGAGAACAGTTATCCCCTGATTACACTTCCCGATGGCTCCAGAAAAAGAGTAGATGAAATGGAAAAATGCGGGCACTACACTCACTGGAAGCAAGACTTTGATTTGACGAAAGAAATGGGGATCGAGTTTCTGAGGTACGGAGCTCCACTTCATAAAACACATTTAGGCCCTGGGAAATACGACTGGTCTTTTGTTGATGAAACTTTTAACTATATGAAAGAGGTAGGCATTACGCCTATTGTTGATTTGTGTCATTTTGGTGTTCCAGATTGGATTGGTGATTTTCAAAACACCGATTTTCCGGAACATTTCGCAGAGTACGCAAAAGCATTCGCTAAGCGATTTCCTTATATAGAGTTCTATACTCCTGTCAATGAAATTTTTGTCGCTGCTATGTTTTCGGCGCAATACGGATGGTGGAATGAATGTAAAACCGACGATAAATCTTTTGTTAGGGCACTCACAAATTTATGCAAGGCAAACGTACTTGCCATGAATGCTATTTTAGAAGTACAGCCAAATGCCACCTTTATCCAAAGTGAATCATCAGAATATTTCCATCCGGAAACGCCTGACTGCGATGCACTTGCTGCATTCCTTAATCAAAAAAGGTTTCTGTCTCTAGATTTGAGTTACGGATATCCGATCAGTGTTGGCATGTACGAGTATCTCCGTGAAAACGGAATGAGCAGACAAGAATACCACTGGTTTGAGAATAACATCATCAAAGGGAACTGTATAATGGGTAATGACTATTACATTACCAATGAGCATATGGTTCATGAAAACGGGAGCACTTCTGCTGCCGGTGAAATCTTTGGGTATTATGTAATTACCCACCAATATTATAGCCGATATAGGTTACCTGTTATGCATACAGAAACAAATATTTCTGAGAACAATGCTTTAAGGTGGCTGCAAACACAATGGGCTAACGTTCGTCGTTTAAAACGAGATGGTATTCCTATTCATGGCTTTACCTGGTATAGTTTAACCGACCAAGTGGATTGGGATTCGGCTTTACGTAACGATGCAGGGAATGTAAACTCGTTGGGCTTATATGATCTGGATCGGAAAATTAGACCTGTTGGAGAAGCTTATAAGCATCTGATTCATCAATGGAAAGATGCTTTGGAGCACGAAAGTTATGTTCTGACTTTCAAATCAGGGTATTACAAATAAATCGGCAAGAGATTAATGAGTAAATTATTTTTTACTCATTAACCTCTCAAATAATCGAAGAGCATCTTCTTGTTTGAAGAGCTGTGTGCCGGCATTCATTGTAGCAGCAGAGCCACAAGCCACACCCATTCGCACCATTTCCTGGTAAGAGCCGCCGCGGGCTAAAACTGAAACCATTCCCGCAACCATACTATCCCCTGCTCCTACAGTGCTTAATTTTTTAACCGTAGGTGCGGGTATGTGCTCATTGAGATCTTTGGTGATTAAGTACGCGCCTTGCGGACCGAGAGACACCACGATCACCTCCGTTTTGCCTGCTTTAATTAGTTTAAGAGCTGCTTCGTCTGCTTGTTCGATATCTAAGGTTCCCCAACCTGATAAACGTTCTAATTCACCTAAATTTGGTTTCAATAAAAAAACACCTTCATCTATCGCATGCTTCAAAGCATCCTCCGATGTATCAACTATCACTTTAGCTCCCTGCTCCTTCCCTTGGATGATAAGCCGTCTTAAGAACTCTGGCGACATTCCCGGAGGCAAGCTTCCGCTGATGATGATAATTTCTGGAAAAGGATTTAACTTAGCGTAGACTTCAAAAAACTTATCCTGCTCTGCAATAGGAATTTCCAAACCCGGCATACCAAATCGGTACTGCTGATTTGTTGAACTGGCAACCACAATGAAATTTTCCCGGGTTTCGGCTGATACCTCAACTGCTTGCTGGAGAACATCTTCTTTGACCAGTAAGGCTTGCAACAAACTTCCTGTTCTTCCTCCGGAAGGAAATAACGACGTAGATTCAATTCCCAAGCGACGCAATCCACGGGATACGTTGATCCCACCGCCTCCCGGTTCGAATTTTGGAATCTCGCATCTTAATTTCTTTTCAGGAACAAGCTGATCGATTACAGTACTTTTATCAACGGTAGGGTTTAGTGTGATGGTTAAAATATTTTTCATCTTAAATCGATAAAACCCGGAATTGGGAATTTGTTTGTCTCTATGACAAGCTTCGGTAATTTAAGGGAGGACATCAAATTATAGATCAATCAAAAACACTAATTTAAACTTGCCCTGTAATAGTGATCGGATGACCTCGAGTCATCGAATCACTCAATTATAAACGGCTATTAAAAATTGAAGCCGCTTCGTCCGCTAATTTTTTATCACCCAAATAACTCCAGCGAATATTCTTTACGTGTTTTTTTAAAACTGAATTCATTTGAGCCAGAGTGACTTTCGTTATACGCTCGGCGGTTTCATCGGCAATTTTCCAATCGCCTAAAACTTCTGCACTTCCTAAAGAGGCAGCTATGGCAC